>JAHBTD010000016.1 GCA_019638775.1 Fimbriimonadaceae bacterium
GGCCGATCACTGAGGCTGGCCGGCGTCGTTGCTGGTCGCGGCCGGCATCGCTCTTCGCGGAGGGCTCATGTGGATGAACGTCGATCCGACGGAGGGGGGAATGAGGGAGCAAAAGCAGCGAAGCTGAAAGCGATCACGAATAGGGCCTATCCGTCACCGTTCACTCCTGACCCTCGTCTTCTTGTCGTGTTTTCCGTCCCTCGAGGAATAGATCCCGATGGCGGCTCGGCTGGCTGCGCCAATATTGTTTCGGTGCGCTGACCTGACCTCCCAGATGGGCGGCGGCGTGCCAAGGCCAGCGCGGATCATAGAGAATAGCGCGCGCCAGGGCGATCATGTCCGCATCGCCGTTGCTCACGATTCTTTCGGCTTGGTCGTAGTCCGTGATGAGACCGACCGCAATCACCGGCATGGATACCGCCTGTTTCACCGTACGAGCAAGGGGCACCTGGTAGCCGGGGCCGACAGGAATCTGTTGCCGAGGATCGAGCCCGCCGCTGCTGATATGGATGGCCGCACAGCCGCGTGACTCCAGGGCCTTGGCAAATACGATGGTCTGCTCGATGTCCCAGCCGCCCTCCACCCAGTCGGTGCCTGATACCCGCACCGTCACAGGCCGATCAGACCGGAACGCGGCCCGGACCGCATCAAACACTTCAAGCGGAAACCGCATGCGATGTTCGAGGCGCCCGCCATACTCGTCTTCCCGGCGGTTCGAAAGCGGCGAGAGGAACTCGTGGAGCAAGTACCCATGAGCGACGTGAATCTGCACGCCGTCGAGGCCGAGCCGCCCGGCGCGCCGGGCCGAAGCGGCGAACGATTCGCGAATGCGCGTCATGGCGGTGCGATCCAAGGCTACCGGCGGATGCTCGCCTTGCGCAAACGGGATTGGCGAAGGAGCGACCGTCTGCCACCCATGCTCGTGGTGGGGAGGAAATTGTGTTCCCCCTTTCCATGGCACCTCGGTCGAGGCTTTGCGGCCTGCATGGGCCAGCTGGATGACGACCGGAATATCCGACCAGCGGCGGATGCTCTCGATCGTGTGTGCCATGGCTGCTTCAGTGGCATCGTTCCAGAGGCCGGTATCGGCGTAGGTGATGCGTCCTTCCGGCTCAACAGCTGTAGCTTCGATCGTCAGGGCCGCCGCTCCCGAGAGGGCGAGGTGGCCGAGGTGAATCAGGTGCCAATCGGTCATGTGCCCATTGACCGCCGAGTACTGGCACATCGGCGCAATGACAATCCGGTTGTCGAGCGTGAGTCCGCCGATGTGTATGGGTTCGAATAACTTCGGAGCTGGCATGGGGCACTGTCTTAGCAGGTGTTCGAGCGAGAAGAAAGGGTGGAATGGAACCCGAACCCTCCCGGACATGATGAACAGGAGCTCAATATAGGCGGCGTAATTTCGCGAGCCTCACGCCCGGGCTCGCCGATCACTGGGGCTGGACGGCGTCGTTGCCGGTCGAGGGCGGTATCGCCCTCTGCGGCGGACTCATGTGGTTGAAGGTTGATCCCGAGGAGGGGGTGAGGGCGCGATGAGGACGCGGACTGGACGGGAGTGTGTGGAAAGCGACGGAGGGGACGCGCGTGTTCCGGGGATTCTCGCAGCTATTTGTGTAGGTGAAGATAGTGCCCGGCACTCGGTCAGGTCGCCCCGCAACACTTCTTATATTTGCTGCCGCTGCCACAGGGACAGGGATCGTTGCGTCCGATTTTCAGGCCGGTTGCCGGTGTAGGGCTGAGATCGCCCGCTTCATACCGTGCCTGATAGATTGCTCGACCGAGGTGCGCATAGTCACCCAATGCGTCATGAAAGCTGTCGAGTACGGTTCCGGCCAACTGCGCGAGGCTTGTGCCTGCCCTGCCTTCTTCATGATAGGCCCTGGCCAGCGTGGGAGAGGAAAAAAAGGTCAGGGTCATCAGCGCAGCTCCCAGCGCTTCATCGAGTTCCTCCGGGGTGTATTCGTCCCAGTATTCCACCAGGTAGTCATGCCCCATGCCGAACCCCTGTGCCCAATGGCTCAGAGGCGCATCGGGCTCCAGATTGTCGAGTGGGTTCGACCGAATGTCGCAGCCAGGCGGAAGCGTGGCATGCTCGGCAGCATGCTGTCGTAGACAGTATGAATAGAGTCCCATCATGGCCTGAAGCACCTGCGCTGCCTCGGCGTGCGTGTCGTAGCCGGCGTCATGATCATCGAACACCATCGGTATCCATTCCGATGGCGGGATCGGTTCCGGCCCGTTCGCGAGGCTGAACAGAAATCCCGCCAACTGCGCATATGTCAGCGTGCCGGCCGGACGCTGCGGGGAGGCCAAAAAGTCCTGCACAAGGGCGGCCTGAGCCGCCGTGAATGGAGGGATCGTCGAGGACATGGCGCAATCATAAATCCGATCTATTCCGGATGGAAGCGGGAGTGTGGTGCTGGGGCAGACCGTTGAACCGGTTGGGATCCTGCCCTCCCCTCACTCAGGCCGCCAAGGCGGTGGCGCGCACGGATTCCAACATACGAATCAGGTCGTCCATCTCTCTCGGCTGAAACAACCCGTCTGGCCCATGTGGACTGAGATCGGTAAAGGGCGATTCATAGAGTCGGGCCGGTTCCATGACGCCATGCTCGGTCAAATGATCCACGACCAGGTTGATGAACTCAAGTTGGTTGGCAGTGAAGGTCTTCCCGGTAATGAATCCCGCGAGTGCCTCTTTGGCCGCGCTACGATCCATGCCGACGAGCGATCGCACGAAGAGACCGAGACCTTGAGCGTGTCCCGCGGCCCGACGGATATCGTCCAGCGGAGCAGCGCCGCTCTCTGCAAGGACACGCTCCAATTCGGAAAGGTCTGTGACAGTGAGCGGCTGGTTCATGCGCAACTTGGCAATCACCACATGGTCGAGGTGTTCGCGCAGGAACGCTCGAACTTTGGCCAAAAACTTAGTCTGGTCAGTACCTACCGAAAAACCGGGAAGAACAACTTCCGTCTCGCTCCCCATGAGATCTTCAAGGTCGGTGTAGACGGGCTGCCGGCGCCGCTTTTCGATAAACTGGACCAACTCGCGCAGCCGGCGACGCATCGCCTCTAGGATCGGCACCGTCACGTCCTGCCACCATTCATCACTCTGCATACCCTGGATCAAGGCCAGCTGCTCGCGGACCATCGGAATGGCGGCCTTTTCCTCCAGCAGTCCCACAATCTCCCGGACGCGGTCCCGCAGGCGGGCGAACTCCGGCTCGACACGCAACAAGGCCAACTGCAGCCTGAGAACTAAGAGATCGAAACGCTTCGCCTCTTCATTCTCAGAATTGAGTTCGGTAGGCAGGCCTGCCACCTGGTGGGAAAGCTCAGCCAGCGCGGGAGGTTCCAGGATCGCCCAGGCCCCGGGGTTGGCATACTGTTCAACGAGACGGCGGTGAGGCCGGACGACGAAGTTATTGATGTTCATCGCGGCCACCTCCCCTTGCAGCACCGTAGCGAGGGATTGACGCACCGCCGTTGTCGTTGTCGGATACCCATAGAACGCCGGCGCCTCCGGCATACCCGGGATAGGCACCTTTTTCGCCTGACCGTCAATCGTGGCAATCAGTTCCAACCGTGTCTGAAAGAGGCGTTTACCTAAGGAGGCCGCCGCCGTACCCTCAGTCCCTGGGATGTCTTGGCTGAAGAATTCCAGATTCTGGCAGTAATCGAAAATGTAGAAGGACTCCTTGTGACGGCCTGGCCCGAAGAGATCATCACAGAGGCGCGTACCACGCCCGACCATCTGCCAAAACTTCGTCTTGGATCGGACCAGCTTGAAGAAAATGAGGTTCACGACCTCGGGAATGTCGATGCCGGTATCCAGCATATCGACCGAAATCGCGATATGCGGTGCCTTGTCCTTAGTCGAAAAGTCATCGATCAGGCTCTGCGCATATTCCGTCTTGAACGTAATGACCCGAGCGAACGCACCTTTGAAATGCGGATAGTTGGCATTGAACCGCTCGGCGATAAAGTCGGCGTGGGGCTGATTTTTGGCAAAGATGATCGTCTTGCCGAGCCGATCGCCGCCGGCGACCGTGAGTCCCCGGGTCATGACATGTTCCAGCACCTTGTCGACCGTGTCCGTATTAAAGAGCCACGTGTTCACCGCTTCCGCCTCGACACGGTTTGGAACCGTGCCGTCGTCGCTCCATTCCAGGGCGTCCCACTGGTCTTTTTCGTCTTCCGAGAGCGCGTCGTACCTGATCCCCTGGCGCGGAAACCTGAGCGGCACCGAGACCGCTCGCGGCGGAACAAGAAATCCGTCGCGCACCGCCTCCTCCAATGAATACGAGTCGGTCGGCACGCCGCTTTCAAGGTCGAAGAGGCTGTAGGTGTTGCGGTCCACTTCGTCCTTGGGCGTCGCGGTGAGGCCGATCAGCAGGGAATCGAAATAATCGAAGATGGCGCGGTACTTCTGGAACACCGAGCGGTGTGCCTCATCGATGACGACCAGGTCGAAATGTCCCACGCCGAACCGCCGCTGGCCGTCAGTCGCCTCGTCGATCAGCCCCATCATGGTGGGATACGTCGAAACGTAGACACGCCCCTCCGCGTGCTTCTCGGTCACCAGGTTCACCGGGGAGGCATCCGGCAGGTACCGTTTGAAGGCGTTCACCGCCTGATTGACCAGCGCCACACGGTCGGCAAGGAACAGTACACGCTTGACCCAGTTGCACCGCATCAACAGGTCCGCAAGCGCAATCACCGTGCGTGTCTTCCCGGTCCCCGTCGCCATCACGAGCAGCGCCTTCCGCTCGTGGTCGCGCTCGAACGCCTCAGCAATCCGGCGGATGGCGCGCGTCTGGTAGTGGCGCTCGACGATTGTCGGGCTGATCGACGCAGCTGCCGGCGAGCGGCGCGTCTCCCGCCGCTGAATCGCCAGTTCCAGTTCCGCCTTCTTGTAGAATCCCTGCACCCGGCGTGGTGGATAGCGGGTGTCGTCCCAGAGCCAATGCTCGTAGCCGTTGGAATAGAAGATCAGCGGCCGCCGGGCGAACTGCCGCTCAAGGCAATCGGCATACAGCTTGGCCTGCTGCTTCCCCACCCGGGGATCGCGGCGAGTACGCTTCGCCTCCACCAGTCCTAGCGGTTTCCCGTCGTCGCCCCACAGCACATAGTCCACATAACCCTTGCCCTCCTCGTTCGGCATGCCGGTGACCTCAAACTCCCGATCGCGCGACTGATCGAGCGGCCAGCCGGCTTCCTTGAGGAGCAGGTCAATGAAATAGTCGCGGGTCTCGGTCTCCGAGTAATCGTGCCGATCCGCCTGTGCAGAGGCCGCCTTCTTCGCCTCCGCGATCTCGGCGCGCAAGCGTTGGAGCTCGGTGTCGAGCGCGGTGTTGTCGGCAAGCAGGTCCGCAAGGCACTCGTCTTTCTCCCGCAAGCGCGTTTCCAGTGCCTGCAACTGCTCGGCCGTTTGGGCCGCCGCCGGTGCAGGTCGCGGAAGGGCAGCGGGATCGAAGGTGACTCCTGGGTCAGGCCGACCGGCACGACCATAGGTGTGCGCGAGCCAGTAGGCCACATGAAACAGCTCGCGCACCGCAGCGAGCCCATCCGCCTCGGGCACGGGGCGGTGGCTATGGACCGCCCGGTTGCCGAGGGTGTTGATCACCCGCGCTTTGCTGAAGACGGCCTCACCGGCCGCCTGTTTGAAACTCGGATCGTGAATCAGGGCGGAGAGGTTGTCCTGATAGGGAAGCTTCAGTGCCGCGTCATGTTTGTAGGCCCACGTGACGGTCAGCTCCAGTGCACGCCTCGCATAGAAGCACGCCGTGCGGGGATCGGTATACACTGCCCCTTCCGCCTTCGACGCGGCCTCGAAGAGGGCGGTCCATTCGCGTTGGAGAAAGAGGAACTGGCTCACAGCCCCGACTCGCCTCCCTGCGCCTTGTCTTGCTCCAGCTCTGCGTTGAGCAGGTGCACATAGCGACGATAACTGAACACCCGATCGCGTTGCCGGCGCGTCATCTCTTGTACAATGCCAAGATTCTGCAAGTGCGCGAGCGATTTGTTCACCGTCGCGGGTGTCAGCCCTGCCGCCTTGACGAGTGTCGCCGATGTCGCCAGCGGTTGCTTCTGCATCGCCTGATGCACAGCGAGCGCGGAGGGCGCCGCACGGCCGAGCCCCGCAATGCGGTCGCGATCGTTGTCCACCAAGGTCAAGAGGGCGTGTGCGGTCATCATGGCCTGTGTGGCGGTGGCGGCAATGCCTTCTGCAAAGAAGTCCAGCCAGCGTTCCCAGTCTCCGTGCAGGCGCACGCCGTTGAGTAGTTCGTAATACAGTGCGCGGTGGGTTTTGAAAAACAGGCTAGGATACAAGAGCGGCTCGCGGAGGATGCCGTCTGCGACGAGCTGCAGCACGATCAGCAGCCGTCCGAGGCGACCGTTGCCGTCAAGGAATGGATGGATCGTCTCGAACTGCACGTGTGCCAGCGCCGCCTTGATCAGCGGCGGTGTCGGCGAAGGCTTGTCGTTGAGAAACTGCTCGAGCGCGGTAAGGGATGCCGATACGGCGTCCGCCGGGGGCGGGACGAACACCGCGTTCCCCGGCCGCGTGCCGCCGACCCAGACCTGGGAGCGGCGCACCTCGCCGGGCGTCTTGCCGCGACCGTGCGGATGATCGAGCAGTGTCGCGTGCACTCCGCACAGCAAGCGGGTGGAGATCGGCAACCCGCCGCGCAGCAGTGTGAGTCCGCGATCCAGCGCCGCGACGTAACGGCTCACCTCCCGCGCATCGTCGATCGGTACGCCTGGTTCTTCGTGGATTTCGAACAGTAGGAGATCGGCTAGCGACGACTGCGTGCCTTCGATCTGGCTCGACAGCACCGCTTCCTTACGGACGAAGCTGTAGAGCAGCAAGTCTGCATTGGGCAAGAGCGCGGTGACCGCATCGAGACGGCCGAGTGCCACCAGCGCATCGTCGAAGCGCCGGCGCAGCGCGGGGCTCCATTCCACCGGCGGCTGAGGAGGCAGCGGCGCCGGCACAAAGGCCTGGAATGACTCCTCCGGAGAGCGCACCTTCACATAGCGGCCAGGCAATGGACGATGCATGGTAGTCGCGATCCTAAAATAGTGATCGTCGCTATTTTAGGACGGTCATTTTACCTAAAACAATGTAAATCATGCGCTGCGTGCCCTCGATATGGGTGGTGTGGTGTGCTTCCAGCAACAGCGCCTGCCGGCTCATGCGTCCGATCCAATCCTCTGACAGCGTGGCCGCCTCCAGAAACCCTCGGGCACGTTCGATGAACGTGAGCGCGCCGGTGATCGGATTCGTGATGGTGAAGCGCGGGGCGAAGGACATGGCTACAGTTCTCCCCGAAAGGCGCGGTGCTGGAGGGAGGCGAAGAGCATGTTGTACTCATGAATGGCACGACGCCCCACGATCTTGCAGCGTTCGATGGCGTCGATCCGACGAGTAAACTTTCGCTGAAGCTCAATGCCTGGATTTGGAACCTCTAAAGCTCTCAAAATCTCTAGATTGATGTTCTTCTGAGCGGACTCTGGCGCCTTTTTTTCCAGGATTTTTTGTAAGAACGAGAGCCACAGCCGTACAAACTCAACGGTCGCCCTCTCTTCAGCTCTGAATCCCACCACACTATCGGGAAAACAGGCATCGAAAGTAAGAATGCCTGTCTTGGCGATATTCGCTGCAATCGTGATACACAGTGTGCCAGCTGGCCATAGTCTGCTTTGTCGTAGACCGATATCTGAGTATGTAGCTGAATAGGTGCGAATATATCCATCGCAGTTCGCAACGTCACCGGTCTGAACAAATGGGTACGGCCCACCTAACAACTCAGGCGCATTCCGAGGGCGGTGCTTGGAGACTCCGCGCTCAACGGCTCCCAAGTCATTGAGCGGCCTGAGGTCCCACGAGCGAGTGTTGGCGATGGGATCGCCGAACATGTCGAGGAAGATGGATTGGGTGAGGCGGTCGAGCTTGGCGATGGCGGTTCGGCGTTTGGCCCGCAGCTCGTCCGCCTTGTCCATGATCGCCGCTATCCGCCGCTGTTGATTTAACGGCGGAAGAGGAACTTTGACACTGGTCAAACTTTCTCGTGTTATTTGAGGCTGTGCCGTTCCCGTAATTGCCTTACCAAGGCCATGATTGCGTAGTGCGTAAACCAAGAATTTCAGATCAACCCGAGCTTCGTCGAGATCGTCGAGAGCCATCGAATTGCCAGTGACATACGATTTTGCCTCACACACATTAATCGCTCCACAGGTTGCTCCACGACATGTAATCAAAACCGTCGGCTTCTCATGATTAAACTCATTGTAAAAACCTATTTTCCCGTTCGCGCCGTAGACCGGATAGCCATTTTCCGTAAATGCATTTTGAGGAATAGTGGGCCACTGCTTCGGATTGCAGAAACTGTAGAGCGAAGCCTCGGTCCACGTTTTGAGGTCACTATCCACTAAAGCATCCCCTCCAGCTCCTTCATCCCCTGCTGAATCTCCTGCTCCAGCTTCGCCAGCTCGGCAAGAATCTCTTTCGGCGGGCGGTGCTCGATTGCCTTGTGCACCACTTCCTTGTAGCGGTTGAGCGAGAGGTCGTAACCCTGCGCGGCGATGTCGGCCTTGGGCACGCAGAAGCTCTGTGCGGTGCGCGGCCGTTCTTGCTCGTTGCCGTCTCGCTGCGCCCAACGCGCTAGGATGTCAGGCAGATTGTTCTTTGCCTGCTCATCTTCAGTCAGCGCCGTCTTCGGGACCGGGCCGAGCTTGTCCTCTGACAGGAGCGGCTGGCGCTTATCGTCGAGGCTCCAACCGTCGGCCTCGACATCGTAGAACCAGACGAAGTCCGTGCCGCCGGAGTTGGTCTTGGTGAAAACGAGGATCGCGGTCGACACGCCGGCGTAGGGCTTGAACACCCCGCCTGGCAGCTTGATTACGGCGTCGAGCTTCTGGTCTTCCACCAGGATGCGGCGCAATTCCTTGTGGGCCTTGCTGGAGCCGAATAAAACGCCGTCGGGCACAATGACCGCCGCCCGCCCGCCCGGCTTGAGCAGCCGCAGAAAGAGCGCCAGGAAGAGCAACTCGGTCTTCTTGGTCTTGACGATCTGGAGCAAGTCCTTGGCGGTATTTTCGTAGTCGAGGCTGCCGGCGAAGGGTGGATTGGCCAGCACGAGCGTGTACTTCTCCTCCTCGCCCGCATGATCCTGCGCGAGCGAGTCGCGGTAGCGGATGTCCGGGCTCTCCACCCCGTGCAACAGCATGTTCATGCTGCCGATGCGCAGCATCGTATTGTCGAAGTCGAAGCCGTGGAACATGCAGTGGTGGAAGTGCTTTCGCTGACTCGCGTCGTGCAGGAGTCTCGGAAACCGTTCGCGCAGGTGCTCCCCTGCCGCCACCAAAAAGCCGGCCGTTCCGCAGGCCGGATCGCAGATCACGTCGGTGGGTTGCGGCGCGGTCACCTCCACCATCAACCGGATGATGTGGCGCGGCGTGCGGAACTGGCCGTTTTGCCCGGCGGCTGCAATCTTGGCCAGCATGTACTCGTAGACATCGCCTTTCGTGTCGCGCGCCTCCATCGGCACATGGTCGAGCAGGTCCACCACCTTCGCCAGCAGCGCGGGCGTGGGAATGGTGAAGCGCGCGTCTTTCATATGCTGCGCGTAGGTGGAGTCGTCGTTGCCGAGCTGCCGCACGAGATCGGTGCGCAGGTAGGGAAAGAGGTGCTCGCCGACCAGGACATACATATCGGCAGGAGCAACATGCTTGAAGCGCGACCAGCGGTAGTCTTCGTAGGAACGGCCCTTCGCATCCTCCCCTTCAGGAAAGACTCGTCGCGCCATGGGTTGCTTCAACCGGTTGGCTTTGTTCTCTTCCAGCGTATGCAGATCGTCGAGGCGGCGAATGAACATGAGGTAGGTGATTTGTTCGATCACCTCCAGCGGATTCGCAATACCACCGGACCAGAAGGCATCCCAGATGCGGTCGATTTGGCTACGGATTTCGCCGGTCAGCATGCACCATTCCTCTAGGCTGATTGCCGATTCTGCACGTGCCCGGCAGGATACCTGCTTGTCTCAGCGGACACAACGCCCAGATCCGCTTTTGGATTGTCCACATGGAGAGGCGAACGACGCCTGACGGCAACGCCTCACTGAGGCTTGACCCTATCATCCGTCCGTGACATCCGGGGTCACAGGGGAACCACGTCGTCTCACGTCACCCGTGAAGCGTATTTTGTGGGGGAAGAACAGCGGCTTGTCCGGAAGGCCTTGCGCGACTTCTGCCGCTCACGCGCGTTTGACTTCCGCCGGTTGCGGCACACCTGAGCTATCCAGTCGGTAGGCGTAGGCTTCTTTCATCTTCACGTTGCCGCTGTCGGTGTAGACGAACAGACGTTGGCCGTCGGTGCGGGTTTTGACGAGGCCGTAGGCCGTACGGCTGAAGCCGTAGAAGGGGCCGCGCTTTTTGGCCTTCTTCTCGTCCTGCAGGCGGGAGAGCCCTTCCTCTGCAAAGAACGCCACCAACTCGGTGGCGAAGATGAGCGGCTCCGGCACGCGCGACCATTTGCCCAGGGCGCCTATGAGCGTGGCGCGTGGATGGATGTATTCTTTGCGCGCGCTCTCGTCGCCGCTCGACACCACGCTGACGATGGGCGACACGGCCTGCATGAACGCGCCGGAAAAATCGGCCGAGCCGTGATGCGGGACCTTGAAGACTTCCGATCGCAGATTGAGAGTGCCTTTGTTGTGTTCGCGCGCGAGAAAGCGGCTGGCCTCGTCGTTCAGGTCGCCGGAAAAGAGGAAGCTGAAGCCGCCGTAGCTCAGGCGGAGCACGATGGAATGCCCGTTGATGGTGTGGGAAGCGGAACGGCCGGGGAAGCCTTCGTCGCTGTCGTTGAGCGAGTCATGGCCGATGCGCGGTCCCGTGGGTGGTTCACCGAGAAAGCGCAGCGCCGGTGTGCCCCCGAGGTCTGTGGTGATCGGTCCTAATATGTCGATCCGCAGGTCGTCCCGATTGAAGAACTCAAAGGCCTGATTGTCGCCGAGTTGCAGGCGCCGGAAGCTGAGCGGGCTGCGGCTGTTGTAGGTGGCGAGGGTCTGCTTCCACTTCTTGAACGGCTGATTCATTTCCTTGTCGTCTACGTCGAAGAGGTTTTCTTCCAGGCCCGTAAGATACAGTCGACCGTCCACCGACTTCGTCGGGCCGAGGAGTTTGCTGTCCGGCACGGCTTTATTGTTCATGGTGCTCGGGCGTTTCACGATGCCGTTGTGGTAGACGCGCTGCGGTTGCATGAAGAGCCGTTTGCGTTTGACCTTGTTGGTTTCGGACTTGAGAATCTCGTTGAGGCCGGAGAAGTGGTCGGCGTCGCCGTGGGTGACGACGAGGCAGTCGATCTTCTTCGGTTGCTCGAGGCTGGTGTTGCGAAACCGCCCGGCCAGGTAGCGCGCGAACATCTGGTTGTCGCCGCCGTCGATGAGGATGATCTTCCCGTCGGGCGATTCGACGACCATGCCGTCGCCCTGTTGCACATCCACAAAATTGACCTTCAGAACCCGATTCTCTGCGACGGGCCTGGTCAGGTCGGCGATTGTGATACGAGAGGTTTTGGTCGGTTCGATGTAGCCGGTGATGGATTCGGGGAGGATGCTGCCGTCGGGCTTTTCGCGAAAGACCGTGATGCTGACTTCGAGGTAGGTGGCGGCCTGCTTCACCACGGTAATTTCGTCGCCCCAGGCGATCGTACGGATGTACCGTTTGCGGCCCCGCTCTCTCCACACATCCGCCAGATCGACGTTCAGCACGGCTTGTTCAGGCATCGGCTTCCTCCCCTGGCAGGCTGTTACGCGTGACCGCCGCCGGCGTCCTCGGTCGAGCATCGCCCTGCGACATTCCGCAAAGATACCCCCAGTCACCGATCGTCCCGCGGTCGTGTCGAGCCGCCGTCCTGAACAGCCTGAACACAATCGTGGTGGCCCAGGACTCCCGCTTGCTCATCGGCCCCGGTGGTTTCGCCGACAGAATACGCTGTTCATCCGGAGAAATCACGCGGCCCCCCTCTTGCCGATGGAATTGCCGGCCTGCTACATTTGCCTCATGACCATGCAATTTCAGAAAAAAGATCCCCGTGCCACAATCAGCACCCCTTTCGGCGACATCCGGATTCGTTTTTACCCGGACGACGCGCCGCGTCATGTCGAGAACTTCATCAACCTGGCGAAACTGGGGTTTTACGACGACACCACCTTTCATCGCGTGGTGCCGGGCTTTATCATTCAGGGAGGCGACCCGTTGAGCAAGACGCCGGATCGGATGCTGCACGGCACCGGCGGCCCGGGCTACTTTCTCAATCCCGAAACCAACGACCGGCCCCATAAGCGCGGTGCGATCTCGATGGCGAAAATGCCCCGCGACGGCACGAGCACCCGCGACTTTAACGACAACGGCTCCCAGTTTTTCATCTCCCTGCAGGACAACAGCGGCCTCGATCGGCGCTATTCCATTTTCGGCGAGATCATCCGGGGCATCGAGGTCATCGACATGATCGCCAAGATGCCGCGCGACGAGCGCGACAATCCGCTGGAGCCGATTCGCATGAAGGTGACGGTGAAAGAGTAGCCGCAGCCAAGCGACTGTCAGCTCCTCCGGCGGCGTATTGCTGGAATTGGTTTCATCCCTTGTGACGAGCCCGTACCCCTTGCCAGGCCAGTCGCTGATACACACCGTCTGTTCTTGTTTAGTGTTCTTCCCCCTCGTTCTGTCCGGCTGCGACGGCCAACGCCAGCGCCTGATGACGGAGCAATACCCCTCCTATCCCGAAGGCGTGCGATGGGCGATTGATAAGGGGAACATCCTGCGCGGTATGACGGAAGATCAGGTGTACCTCGCGCTCGGCACACCGGTGTGCAAGAAGGATGTCGAGGATGAAGGGCGGACCGTCACGGTCTGGCTCTATCCACCGATCGGACGCAACGCCTGCATCACCAGCGCCTTTCGTGTCTACTTCGAACAGGGCGCCGTCACCACCTGGGATCGCTACACCACGCCGACGAGATATACCGATCCAGTCGGCGGCGTGCCGGCCTATTAGCAGGAGGGTGAAAAAGCCCCCCAGCTTTGTTCTCGCATCGCTTCGATCCTCAACGTACCGCAAGGGTACGCCTCGTCCCTTCGCTCGCTGCGGCCGCGCTGGGAGGACTTTTTGACCCTCCTGTTACTCCAAGCGGTGCTTCCCTGCTTGCGCGCCGACATAACCTTCACGCTTGACGCGCGGGGTGTATGACGATACGATGATCGATCAGTAATCGGTAGGGAGGTGCTGCAATGTCTATGACGACTATCTCGCCGAAGTTCCAAATCGTCATCCCTAAGGATGTGAGAGAAAAGCTTCGCCTGAGTCCTTCCCAGCGCTTGCAGGTCCTGGAAAAAGGCGGCGTGATTACCTTGGTGCCGGAAGTGCCACTCAAGTCGCTGAAGGGGGCACTCAAGGGTATGTCTAGGGCAGGCCTCCGGGAAAAGAAGGATCGCGTGTGAAGATCCTGTTGGATTCCAGCGGCTGGATCGAATTCTTTACAGGCGGACCACTCGCTGATCGCTATTCTGGATACTTTTCTTCGCGCTACGAAATCATTACGCCGACAATTGTGTTGTACGAGGTCTACAAAAAGATCAAGCGCGAGCGTGGTGAGGAGACTGCGATCCTCTTTTCCGGACGACTTCATGCAACCAACGTGGTTCAACTCACCGAATCGATTGCCTATGTAGCCGCGGATGTCAGCCTTCGGCACGGTCTGGCAATGGCTGATGCGATCGTCTATGCGACGGCATTGGACCAGAATGCGGATGTCGTGACGGGTGATGCGGATCTGAAGGATCTGCCTGGCGTGGTCTACGTGAAGTAGCCCTCCTCTGTCGCAGGTTGCCCAAAAGCCCCTTCACCAAGCCCGCAGGCGAGAGAAATCCGAAGGCGTAGCCTCGGGCTACATTGAGGATGGTTTCTAGGGGAGAACGAAGCTGGGGACCTGTTTGAGGAGGTTCCCTGCAGAACGGTCAAAACGACCGTTCACCTAGGCCGCAGCTAACGAAGGAGCGAGGCGTAGCCATGCGCTACGTTGAGCGATCTGAGAGACGCGAGAACGACAGTACGGTTTCCGTGCAGGCTGCTCAAAAAGCCGTCTGCCGAGGCCGCAGGTGAGACAAAACCGGAGGCGTAGCCCCTGGCTACGTTGAGGATGGTTTCGAGGGGAGAACGCCGGTGGCGGGATTTTTCAGCAACCGTTCTTTCGGACGAGCAAAACGACCGTCTGGCAAGGCCGCAGCGAGCGAAGAGCCGAGGCGTGCTGTTTAGTACGTTGAGGTTCTGAGGGAAGCGAGAACGAAGCTAGCGGTCGTTTTCATCGTCCGGACTAGAAGAAGGCCATGCTGGCATACGTCACGGTGGAATTATACTGATCCGTGATTCCGCGATCGTACCGCAGCACCTGCCCTGTCTCCGCCTGGATCAACCGCAGCATCGAGTAAATAGGCGAGAAACCAGAGATGCGGCGCTGGTCGTTTTCCTTCTGAATGAACTTCGCGAATTCTTCCGGGTCGCGGTTCTCGACATGTTTGAGCATTTCGAGATCGGTCTGCATGCAGCGATGGAAGGAGAAGTCCGTCGGCGGGGCCGAGTCGCCGTAGCGCATGCCGATGTGGGCCAGTTCCGCGCCGACGACGACGCAGTAGGACTTGCCCGTGGCGGCGAGCGCGTCTTTCAAGGCCTGAAGAAACGTCTCGACCTGCTCCCGGATCTGCGGATCGCGCAGACTGTCCGCCGAAAACGCCGTGAGAATCGGCACAATCGTAAACGCCTGGTCTTGGCCGAGAGTCTCTTGCAGGAACGGCAGCTGAAATTCCAATGCATGTTCATTGTGATGTGCCAATTCGTCGGTGAAGGCGGCGGGGATCTGTTCGCGCAGGCGGTCGGTGACCGCACGTTCGACGCTCACGAGCCCCAATGGTGTCTCAAAATCTTTGTCGGTCACCGCGACCGGGTGTTCCAATCCTGAGTGGGCAGTGCCGATCAGCACGTAGAGATCCGGCTTCTGGGCGTCCTGCAATTCCTTATAGGCCCAAGCATAGATCGGGCCGGCGTGTTTCATTTCGTAGGTGGGCGCGACGAGCGCCTTGATGAGTTGGCCCTTGTGCTCGGAGGCCTTGACCTCCGGCCCTTCTTTTGACACGAAGAAGCTGTTGATTTGGGCGCGCAATTTGGCTGGCTCGGCTTCATAACTGCGACCGGCAAATTGCGGCGAACGGGAGGGCGCCTGGCGATAGGCGGCCAATGCCTGCTGCTTGGCCTGCTCGGTGCGCGCGCCTTCCAGAAAGAGTTTGGTATCCAGATCGGCCAGTAACTGCTCGACCTTATTGGGCATGAGGAATTCGCCGAAGCGCTTGAGATAAATCGCGCCGATGTCCTGGACGCTATGTTCCCCGTCGAGGTGCTGCACGATGAAGAAATAATTCAGCGGCAGGACCAGGCGTTCTTTGCTCAAGCCGGTGGGGTCCCAGAGCACGATGAACTGCTCCTCCCCTTCCTTGATCGGCGAAAATTGTAGGTTACGCAGCAGCGGATACTGCTTGGGATCTTTGGCGGTCATGGTCGGTGTGGATTCCATAGTGAGGCGCATTGTAGCGGAGCAAACTTCTCAGGCGCAACAGGGGGCGTGATGTTGAACGAGCCGCCCAGCTGCGTTCTCGGATCGTTCAGAGGCTCAACGTACGACCTGCAGTACGCCTCGCCTCGCCTCTCCACTCCCTGCGGCCTTGCTGGACGACTCGTTGAACATCCCGCGCATGGCAGGTTCTTCGCAATGTACAACCTGGTCGCTTTTCAGGAACAATCTCGTGATGCCGGCGATGGATTACTGATTCGGCGGATGGGTGCTGCCGCGGCGGCTGAGGACAATGAGGGTGGCGACGGTCAGGAGCACCAGCCAAAGTGTGGGGCGTCCGTAGGAAGCATCGGAAAATTCGATGAGGTCGGTCAATCGGCCGATCAGCAGCGACATGCGCGCCATCACGGTATAACCAAAGGCGGCGCCGAAGGAAATCATCAGAAACAGAATCCCCGCGCGCGCGACGGCTTTGCCCGGTCCGGAATGTTCTACCGAGAAGAAGAAGTAAAACAGCACGGACACGACACCGATCAAGATGATGATGCCGTTCAGATGGCTCGCCGGGTTGAGCAGCGAGTAGTCGAACGTGATGCCGCCGCCCGGTGCGGCGCTCAAGAGCGGACGCACGGTGTCTTCGATCTGCTTCAGGATGAACGACGAGATGGTTCGCGGAATCGCCAACCCCGCCCCGACGCCGACGATGAACGCGAAGGCGTAGCGCGACAGCCAGGCCGCCTTCGGGACATACCGGGTGAGCATGAGCATGCCGATCCCCACCGGAATTAGCAGCGACCATTCCCCTTTGTCGAGAATCGGTCGGACGATCAAGGTCATCACCACCGTGTCGTAGGTCTTGACGATGGTGTAGCCGAGCGAAACGCCGACATAGAGATGTTCGGCAAGCTTGAAGAGCGGATTATCCTCATAGAGAAACGAGAGGATAAAGAGGGTCAGCCCTGTCGCGATCCAGGCACCGAGTATGACGGAAAATGACAAGTCCATAGCGCCTAGGATCCCATCCCATCCTGCCGGCGCTGTTGCCGCCGTAAGGAGAAGTAAAAGATGTTGCAGATGGCGACGAGCACGATGATGGCCAAATGCGTGGCCGACTGCGCATCCATGCCGGCGACCGCTTTCCCCTTTTGGCCGATCAAGGTTTCATATTCCGCCGCCCCGCGCAGGCCGCCGATCAACCCGTTGATCTGCCCGCTGCGCAACAGCGGATACAGCCCCGGTGCGATGACACCGGTGCATCCGCCCCCGAGTTCGAACTTATATTTGTCCTTGCCGAACACGTACCAGGCTTCGACGCCGGGATTGCCCGCGCCAAGGCTGATCGCATAGGTGACGTCGCGCAGGTTCTGGACGCCCGCCAACACCGGCAGGCCTTTGGTCGCCTTGCCGCCGTAGTCTGCGGGAAAGGCATTGTAGAGGTCCTGCCCCATGTTCAGAATGACGGCGCTGCCGCCGGGACTCCAGCCCAGGAAGACGTAGTCCTTGCCGTTTTCCTTGCCCGCTTCTGTGGCCGTTTGCGACAGGATCTGGTCGGCAAGACCGGTGCCGGAGACCCAGAGCGTCATGGCCACGACGCGCAAATTCTTTTTAAACGCGTGGCGCAAAATGGCGATGGCCTGCGGATAGAGTTCGGGCTTGGACGCGGGATCGAAGTCCAACGACAGAAGAAAGACCGATCCTTCGGGAAGGTTTTCGATATAGTCGTAGACGCCGCGCACTTCGGAAGAAATCTTGATCGGCAGCCCCACCGGGAACAGCAGCGGCAGCAACGTGCACAGGCCGATCACCAGAAAGATGATCCGT
>JAHBTD010000017.1 GCA_019638775.1 Fimbriimonadaceae bacterium
GCGACGAAAGACCGCGACCGGCGTTCGTGCGCCAAACGTGCCTTTTTCGGCCTGGTACTGCCGGCACACCCGCTCGAGATAGTCCTTCGTCACGATTGCCTTCAAGCGATCGGTAAAGTCTTGCACATGACGGGCATGGTCAATGGCCGTCGAGGCCTCCATTAAATTGTCCATGATCGGATCGGCAATCGCCAGAATTTCGGCGTCGGACTTCTTCTCCAGGTCCATCAGAGCCTCTGAGTGATATGTTTAGTGGTTGCTCTCGGAGCAAAGATACGCAGGAGGAAGGGGGAGAATCAATCGGGCGATCTAAGGCTGTGCCACAAACATCATGTGGAGCTACGTGGCGCTACTCCAGGCAACCAGTACACCATCGAAGCGTTTCAACAGGTCCTAGCACACCAGGGCTTGTCTTGTGGCGCAAGATGCTCCGGAAGCTGCTGGGACAACGCGGCAATGGAAGGTTTCTCCTTCTTGAAGGGTAAGCGGACGGTGTGGACCTTCTATCTGCTCACCAAATCAGGCAAAATCCGACGGTCTTGTCTACCTCGAGCGCTCTTATCATCCCCGGTCTTGGCACTCCGCCCTGGAGCATCTCTGCCCGGTGGAGTTTGAACGATAGGCTCCAGAAGCGTAGGGCCATGTCAACCTAGACCGTCAGATGAGCAGACATCATCCTACCGTTAAGGGACGACTAATTA
The DNA here is from genome assembly GCA_019638775.1 of Fimbriimonadaceae bacterium. Lineage (NCBI taxonomy): Bacteria > Bacillati > Armatimonadota > Fimbriimonadia > Fimbriimonadales > Fimbriimonadaceae > Fimbriimonadaceae bacterium. The sequence continues at coordinate 702 of JAHBTD010000017.1, forward strand.
AATTGCATCCTCCGAACGCAATTTAGCAACTGGCACTTCTCTCCAAATGGTCAGTCGCCTCCACCAATCACCTGACAATCTGTCCAGGGTCAAGTCCACCGTCAGAAATTCTCTGGCAATAGCATGGCTCCCCAACAGGGCGCCACTCTCCTCTCGGACAAATTCCAATTGCTGTCCTGCAAGTGGCGCCAGAAGGGTATAGTACCTGGCCAGATGAAGGACCTTGTCCCGATCCACTAAGACCTGGATTCCATTGTGGTTGCATTTGAGGTGGGGGATTGATGCGCGCTGGCGGACGCGCCCCGCCGGCCCCCATTCCACTCGATGGCATATCTATGCTTCCGGAGGCCTGCGCCAATTGAATGACTTCACTTTGATCATGATGGAGCTGTATACGGTCAGTTCCTTGCCCAGCAAAACCAAGCGGTGAGCCGGATAGAATGCACGCGAATAATACAACCATACAACCGAAGCGCCGCTGTCCCATGTCAACCTCCCTCGGTTCAGGATGGCACTGCAAATACTCTCGAGTCGTATGAGTGATAACACAGCCCTTTAGTAGGAGCCCCACTGACGCGCGCGGTTTCGAGCAAAGGTATTCCTGCCGGAAGCACATACGGGCTTTCCTTGGGACGACAGAAGGCGTTGTCGTCTGCCTCTCGCTGATAGAAATCCCAGTCTAATCGGACAACCTTTACACCAACCGGCAGCATCGTTATCCATGTGACATAACTGCCAGCCGTGCCTCCTCGGAGAATAATTGGATTCTCCTGCAATTCACTCCATACCTTTTGGCGAATTGGCCTCCCTCCATCTTTGCAACGGCTATCCCCCCGCCCCACACTTTCGCCACACTCAAGCAGCTCATCATCCCACAGACTTGCCTCACCAATAAAAATGTGGGCAGCCAATTGGTTGTCCCCGAGCACGGGCCGTAACATCCAAATAAACTCCGCTCTCACTTTTTTGCTGGTAGGGTGCCGGATAAAGTTGGCTTCCTTAAGATCGGCCTCAAATCTTAATTGCGTCTCACTTCCAGGTAACTTCGAAGACTGGGAGCGAAGAATTGGCAACACTTCATCTTGAAACTTCTGAAACTGGGTTGGTGAAAGCAGGTCATTTCCATATTGTGTGCACAGCCTAAACTCAACAATCTCGAAATTATTAACTCCTGACGAAACTTCACGAACTTTCTGGGCTTCAACTTTCACACCACCTTCGGCCTTAAGCAAATCACCAATCCCCTTCACTGCAGCATTGACCTTAGCGTCGCCGCTTTTCAGGATCAAATCTGGCGGCGGCTCAAAGCATTTCACGATGCGTCCATCTGATGACCGAATAAAATGGTGGACATTCCGCCCCGATAGGCAGGCACTTAAAAAGGCGCCAAGAATGCAGACAATAAAAATCGTCACTACTTTATGCATAGCAACCAACCTGACTTAAGCGTAGCAACCCACAGACTTGTCACTTTGCTCCAACACCAAACCATGCACACACCAGGCCAAATGAGCCCTCTCTCATGATCGGCAGAAAGCTGTTTTCACATTGCCTATCTTTCAACTTCCCTACCGAGGCAGCCTTTTATTCTCAAAGACCGCAAACTCCGTAGAATATCGCAGAGTATTCAACCGTAAATTTACGCCCACCAAGACGGGTAAGGAGTCTCCACAGCTCTTCTTTTTGTTCTTACCCAGATTTCATTGCAGCGCTAATACCATTGCGAATCACAGTAGCCAGCACTAGGGCGCACAAGGAATTTTTATATTAAGCACTACGCATTCGCAATATGTCCGAATGGCCCTATCGCAGATGGTAAATACCAGCATTTACAAGCCGTTCGTGCAGGACGAGATCGTCGCCCACCTCTTAGCGGTGGCACTTGATAAGCATGAGCAAAACGTACCACTACATATGCTCGATGCGAAGCTGCTTGAGGATCGCAGGCAGGAGGGAGGGGACAGCAACGGCAGCAGTCCAGATAGTAAACACTTGTCAGGCACCTGGAGCCCTGCACATGCGCAGACCATTGCTGCTTACACAAGCGCTGGACGGAATGGAAGAACGGTTGCGACGAAAAAAATAACTCTCTTGTGCGGCTGGTATCGTGTGAAGGATGAGGAAAACTTCTATCTCAAACGGTCTGCCGGGCTACGGTCAGTATGACGTCTCCCCGGAAAACGACGGCAGGTCAAAACGAGAGTAGACTGGCAGCTTCCGCGGTCCTGCACGAAAGGAGTGGATCGATGAAGCGGTCAAAGTTCTCGGAAGAGCAGATCGTGTATGCCATTCGGCAAGCCGAGAGTGGGACCCCGGTTGGAGATGTCTGTCGGCAGCTCGGGATCGCCGAATAAACCTTCTACGCCTGGAAAAAGAAATACGCGCACCTGGGCGTGAGCGAACTCCGCCGGCTGCGCCAGCTGGAAGAGGAGAACGCCCGGCTCAAACGGCTGGTGGCAGACCTCTCGCTTGATAAACATATGCTGTCGGAGGCCCTGCGGAAAAAAGTTTAAGGCCCGCACGCCGTCGAGAACTGGCTGGTTGGTTTCAAGAGACCTTCCGCGTCAGTTGCCTGCGGGCCTGTCGGTTGGCGCAATTCGGCCGCGCCTCCTGGTATCGCCGGAGTCGGGCCAAGGATCAGTCCGCCTTACGGTTGCGCATTCGCGATCTGGCCCATGCGCGCCCTCGGTTTGGCTACCTGCGCATCTGGGTGTTACTGCGCCGCGAAGGTTGGTCGGTGAATCGCAAACGCGTCCGGCGGCTCTACCGCCTCGATGGATTGCAGCTGCGAATGCGGGTGCGGAGACGGAAACATATGGCATTGCACCGAGGTCCTGCACCAGTTCCAGTGGGCCCGACCGAGCGCTGGAGCATGGATTTCGTGCATGATACCCTGACTGACGGGCGACCGTTTTGGATTTTGACGGTCGTCGCTAACTGGAGTCGGCACAGTCCTGTACTAGAGGCAGGGTTTCGGATGACGGGAGAGGGGGGAGTCAGATCCTCGATCGTGTCCTGGACTCACCAGCAGTGCCCCGCTCGATCACCGTGGATCATGGAACGGAGTTCCAATGGCGGGCCTTGGAAGATTGCGCTTATCGGCGAGGCATCCAACTTGACTTCATTCAAGCGGGCAAACCCGTCGACCATGCCTTCATTGAATCGTTTAACGGACAGTTGCGCAACGAGTGTTTGAACGTACATCAGTTCGCCTCGTTGGCCGAGGCCCAGGCCATCATCGAAGCCTGGCGGTCTGACTATAATCAGCGTCGTCCCCACAGCTCGCTCGGGCACCTAACCCCCGAATGAGTTTGTCAGCCAGCGCCAGGGACAACCGATCGTCGAAGACGTCGTCTGCTCTGGTTAAGGACTGTCTCATTACGGGGCCAACGTCATTACCCACGCATAGCCGTTTTATTTGCCATCATTTTCGTAGAGTCGAGCGAGCGGCTTTGGCATGTGATCCCTGCTTGCGCACATCAGAGATAATCGCGGAAATCTGTTTTACGAATTCTTGAGTATCCAGGAAGTAGTTCGGATATGCCTTATATAACGCATCGATCGGGCCGGCTGAAACAAGAACTGCCTCGATCGGTTCCCCAGCCTTGGTTCGTTGCTCAAAGGCAGCATAGTCAATGTTGGCTTGTTCTAATCTCGAGACGGGGTACGGCCGAATTGAAACTCTCCTGTTGAGTGAGTCCAAGACAATCAGGTGATAGGCACCGTGGCCTCGCTCAGTCGTAATCTTGCTTGCAGCAATCGCAAAACCGCTTAATTTCTCCAGCACTCTTAATTCTTGCTCTGTATCCGCCAGCGCTTCGAAGACATCTCGATCTCTGGACGTCTCAAATCCCGGCACTGACGCAGTCTTCTCCATAACAGCAAGTGCTGCGCCCGCAACAGAAAAGAATCGCCGCCATTGTGATTCGCCTTGCCCGGACTTAAGTGCTTGTCCAAGAAACGTGCCCATGGTTTCGACTGCGGTCGCCCATGCGTGCTGGAGACGTGTGCGGAACTGCAATTCAAGCGATAACCCATTGAAAACATCTGCGCCGTCATTGCGATACTTATATATGAGGTGAATACTTCGGTAGCCATCTCGCTTTGGTTCATCGATATAGTTTTTTGAAGATGCAAGGTCATGCTTAAAGTGAGCCGAACGATAGGCGCCCTCCAACTGCCTAACCTTCCCAACAGAACCGAGAACGGCCCGCAGGCCGCCGATGTCCTGCATCCGAGCAAGCTGCATTCCCTCAAATCGCTGGAGTTTGAGAACAATAGATGGTGCACGTTTTAGCCTCTGAGCCACAATCGCGCTTGCGTCGACAGCTTTCAATTTCTGCCGGAGTGTCGCCTGAAATGTATTCATCGGATACCCGTGGCACGCCCGCCAATTCGCGAGCACTGAGGATGACCACTCCTGCTCTTCCACTGAGAACTTTTCAGGCGCGATAAGGATATCGCCCGCTCGGTTGACCTGACTTCTAGAAAATTTTGGCTCAACGAAGGCCATCGCTCGTCCCCTTCAACAAAAACATAACCTTGATCTCCGACTGGAATGTACCCCACAAAACAGACGCCTTCGAAAACTAATTGCTAAATCAAATTCAATCAGTGGCCTTCACAAATTCTTTGCGCCATTAGGCATTAGAACTTTTCCGCCTTAACGTCGAGTGGGTGTGTGCGCTTTGCTCCGACCTTAAGGCAGCGAGGCACAGTTTGATCGACAAAAGTCTCCTACGATCACCCAATTTATCCATTCACCGACCCGCATAATGCTGACTTATATCATGTTATCTTAAATGATACGAAAAACGAGTGCATCATGACGTTCCGCTCCCGCATAGGGCTGACCAGTGCCGCACTGCTCGCACTCTGGTGCTCCGCCTCGACATTCCCTGCGGTTCCGGCCCTCGCCTCCACCACCATTTACAGCTATACCAACGAGCAGGGCGTCCAGACCTTCACCAACGAGCTTGACGCGGTACCGGAGAAGTACCGCCGGCAACTCACGCAGCGACATTTCGAGACAGAGACCGTTCCTGATCGACCACCACCAGCCGAGGCCGCTGCTCCTCCGGTGCGTTCAGCCGATACACGCACCATCACTGCCGGCGGGGAATACCGCATGGGGGATCACGACAACCGCGCCGATGCCATCCGCCTGGCGACGGAATCCGCGAAGCAGGACGCGCTTGAGCAGGTGGCGACGTATGTCGAACGCATTACCGAAGTACGTGATATGAACATCACGCGGGATGATATCCGTAGCTTCACGGCGGGCATCGTGAAGGTGCTCGACCAGACGATTTCCACCAGGCTGGAGCAAGACCACGTCGTCGTTCGTGTCGATCTCACCGCGGAAATCGATCCCCAGGATGTCACGCAGGCCATCGCAGCCCTCCGAGAGAATGAGCAGGCCCGCTATGAACTGCTCGTACTTCGGGAAGAGACCGATCGATTGCAAGAACAGGTCGATGCCACCAACCGCGCGCTGGCCTCCGCCGCGACTCCTTCCGACGTGCAGCAATACACCGACCAGCGGCAGGATATGCTCAACCAACTCCAGGCCAACGCCCTCCTGTCACAGGCCTGGACAAGTTGGACCTATCCCACCGTAGGCTTTTATTCTTATCCTTGGTTCGGGGCACCGGGCATCAACGGCCTCCTGCTTCACGCGCAGCGCCTTTCACCTCATCATCGCCATCTCCCGCTCGCGCAACGGACGATCACGGCCTACGGCAACAGCACTCCACCGGCCCAATCGCCGATCCCCTCGCCGCCGCGCCCGTCCCTGCTGGTGCCGTCCATGCCGCAGGCGCACCAGCACCAGGCCCCTCCGTTGCTCAACAGTCAGGGCCAGCCGGCCAAGGTCGGGGATGTGGTGGTGGTTCCGACACCTCGATCCGTTCCGGTGGCCCCACAATACCGGCCGCAGCCGCCGCCCTATCAACTGCATCCCAACCACTTCTGGCGCCCCAGCCCGCCCAACATTCAGCGCCCCTCGCTGCCCTCGCGCCAGAGCCCGCCGGTCAGCATGGCCCCGCGTGTATCCGGTGGACCGATGAGCGGCGGCGGACGTTCGTACGGGGGCGGTGGCCACCGCAGCCGCTGACGCGCGCTGAGTGCCGTCTCAGATCCGCCATGACGTCGGCAGGGTCAGGCGTTGCCGGCCGCTCGGCATATACGTCCTCGAATAAGGCGCGGATCGCGAGTCGATTTCAGTTATAGTGAAGGCATGGCGTCCCGGTCTGCTCACCATACGAGCCATGGTTCACACCGCAGAAGCCGCGCTCGCCGCCGTGTCACCCTTTCGGCAGTCCGCCGTTTCGTGGTCTCTCGCTGGCGTACCCTTCGCGCCTTCCTCCGTGCCGTTGGAAACACGCACCCGGTTCTCCGCATCGTCATCATCCCGGGACTGCTCATGGGATGTTGGCTCGGGGCGAACTGGACCTATCATGCAGTCCAGAAACCGACCGAAGTCTTTTTCCCGCTGGACAACACGTTAGACAAGAGCCCGCACGAAACCTGGCGACAGTACGGCTCACTCTTCAGGGAACATGCGACGCCATCCGTTGCGCCTGAGCTCCTCGCGGCGCTGGCGCAGGTGGAAGGCGCTGGAAATCCCGTCGCGCGAACCTATTGGCGGTGGCGCTGGTCATGGAATCCGTTCGAATGGTACCGTCCGGCCTCCAGCGCGGTGGGCATGTACCAGATGACCGATGGAACGTTCCGTGCCGCCAAACGCTATTGCGTTCACGATCATACCGTGGTGCAGGACGGTCCTTGGCACGATGTGCGCTCCTGCTGGTTCAACAGCCTTTACAGTCGCGTCTTGCCGAGCCATGCGATCGAACTGACGGCGGCCTCTCTCGATCGTGACATCGCCTCGGCTCTCACGGTTCGCCGTGGGACGCCCGCCGGCGCACGGCAGAGGCACGACCTCGCCGCACTGATCCATCTGTGCGGAGCCGGGGCCGGACGGGATTTTGCCGCCAGGGGATTCCGTCTCACGCCTCACCAGACATGCGGCGACCATGACGTGGCCACCTACCTCGGCCAGGTGCGGGGCTTGACGCAGCAATTCGCCAGATGGGCGAAGGGAGCAACCGGCCAGGTCACACTGGTGAAGGCCCACCGATCCGCTGACTAGGGACCTCCCTAGTGACTCACCGCGTGCATCTTGGACCAATGTGCTCTTCACCATGATCTGGCGATCCGCTGTAACCCGCTCACTGTGCAGGCTGATTTCAGTCGCGCTGCTGTTTGGGCCGACGGGTCCCTCGACAACCTTCGCAGAACCCCGGCCATTGACCGAACCCGAGCCGGACCATTCTGCTGAAGTGGTCGGACCGCCGGAAGCATTCAAACATACATCACCCGCCTCGCAGCTCGATTGGGACAGTGGCCGCGGGAAGAGCTATGTCATCCCCGCCGCCGGGATCCTGACGTACATCTTTCTCCTGAACCAATACGACCGTCATTTCGTCGAACCGCGGGACGAATATCGAACCGACGGCAGCACCATTCGTCAGCAGCTCACCGACTCGAAGTGGGTTATCGACAACGACCAATTCAAGGTCAACCAGTTCCTCCACCCCTACGGCGGCAGCGTGTATTACGGTTTAGCGCGATCCTCCGGCCTGTCGTTCTGGGAATCCTTCCTCTACAGCACGGCGGGCAGCTTCGCCTGGGAGATCGGTGGGGAGCGGACGAATCCTTCGATCAACGACATGATCACCACCCCGATCGGGGGCAGCTTTCTCGGAGAAGCCCTGTTTCGCATGGCCAGTCTGGTCTTAGAAGTGGACGATGGCCGGCCGGGCTTCGTGCGCGAAGTCGTTGCGGCCGCCATCTCGCCGCCCACCGGATTCAATCGTCTGATCTTCGGCCGTCGATTCGATGCCGTGTTTCCCAGCTACACGCCGGCCACGTTTTTCAGATTGGAAGCCGGCGGGACGCTGACGTCCAGCAGCCACAATGTCTCCTCAGGCGTGCGCGAACATGGCGCCGTGGGCGACCTGACGTTGACCTACGGCCTGCCCGGCAAACCGGGCTATCACTACGCGCGACCGTTGGACTATTTTGATTTTCACCTGACCGCCGTCACGGCCAACACCCTGGAGAGTCTCAATACGCGTGGGCTTCTGCTTGGAACCACGTATGCCTCGGGCGACCACACGCGCGGGCTCTGGGGCCTATTCGGCAGTTATGACTATATTTCGCCGCAGGTGTTCAGAGTGTCGAGCACGGCCCTCTCACTCGGCACTGTGTGGCAAACCTGGCTTTCCGAGCGCATCGCGCTACAAGGAACCGCACTCGGTGGAGTAGGGTATGGCGCGGCCGGGAGCATCCAACGACGAGAGGAACGGGACTACCACTATGGCCTGACGCCGCAGGCGCTGCTCGCCTTTCGGCTCATCTTCGGCAACCGGGCCATGATCGACTTCACCGGGCGAGAGTACTATGTCAGCCATGTACTGTCGCCGGAAGGCAACGGCCAGGAGAACATTCTACGTGGCGACGCGGCCTTCACCCTGCGGTTGTTCGACCGGCACGGCATCGCGCTGCGATACGCCGTGGCGCAACGGAACGCCGGCTATCCGAACGTCGAGTACCGCGACCAAACCGTCAGCACGGTCAGCTTGATGTATGTGCTCTTGGGAGCATCGGGATTCGGGGCGGTCGACTGGCGGTGAGCGGATGAGATGAGGCCTGCTCCTAGGAGAGTCCGTGCTGCTGGCGGCCGATGCCGCCGTCGTAGCGGTTGGTGGACTTGAACAGTTCGAACCGGCCGTCCCTCGCATACAAGGCCACGCGCGCGCGCACCCCTTCCATTTCGGCCACCGTCATGGGAGTGAAGCGACGGACAATGTCGAGGTTCTGCTTGAGGACCTGCGGCGAATCGATCCCGCTCACCAACGACGCGATCGGCAAACTCAACACATACCGAATGGCCTCTTGGGGCGTGACGATCCCCTGTTTGATCGGCTCCGCGTTGCCGGTCAGGCTCTTCATGCCGAGGGCGGCAATCCCGCGCTGTGCCAACACCGGCAACACCTCATGCTCGAAACTGCGGTAGGTGCCGTCGAACACATTCAACGGCATCTGGCAGGTATCGAACGGAAAGTCGTGTGACAGCATCTTGAGGTGGATGTTGGGGTGCTTGTGCCCGGTGAACCCGACGAACCGCACCTTCCCCTGCTGCTTCGCCTCCAGTAACGCATCGACCGCCCCGTGCGGGACGAAATGCCGATCGGGATCGTCTTCGTATACCACTTCGTGAATCTGCCAGAGATCGAGATAGTCGGTCTTCAAACGGCGGAGCGAGTCTTCCAGTTGCTGCATGGCAACCTTCTTATCCCGACCGTGGGAGCAGACCTTCGTCATCAGGAAGACCTGCTGCCGCTTTCCTTGCAGGCCCTTCCCCATCAATTCCTCGCTGCGTCCGCCGTGGTACTCCCATGCGTTGTCGAGGAACGTCATGCCGGCGTCGATGGCCTCGTGCAAAATGCGAATGGCCTCGGCCTCGTCCGGATTGCGCCCCCAATGCGCACCCCCGAAACACATCGCCGACACCTTCACGCCCGTTTTTCCGAGCGGGCGGAGCGGGATCTCGCCGGTGGCGGTTCCGGATGGTGCACCATCCGCGGCCAAGGCCCCGGCCAGCCGGCCGGGACCACCGAGGGCCATGAGAGAGCCGGCCAGACCCAGCCGCTTCAACAGCTGACGCCGATTGAGCGATGAGGACCAGAGGGTGTCGTCTGAGTGCGTGGGCGCCATGGGTGACCTGCCCTGTTAGAGGTGGAATCGTACGCTACGCGTCGGCTGCTCCGATGTCAAACCTACGGGATTGAACATGAATCAGCGCCGTCGCGCGGCCGCAAGCAACGCCGGCCGATCTATCTCCAACAGATCACCAATACACTCAATCGACAGGTCGGCGGCCGGAAAGGTCCGCAACGCCTCGGGATCGGTCGCATAATGCCCCTGACGCGGGAACACCGTCGTGACACGTTCTCCCCAATAGGCCTTCACCGCCGTGAGAATGCGTAACTTATCGTCGACCAGGACATAGTGGTCGGCCGGAAACCGCTGCTCCACATCGTCCAGTTCCCGCTCCTTGTGGATATAGATCAGGACGTTGCCCTCCACCGCCTCATACAATCCGGAGCGATCGATCTTGCGCGGCTGAAACACCACGTCGCCGTCCGACAGGATGACCGGCCTGCTCCACTCCGCCGCGTGCCGCACCACCGCGCAAGCCTGCGGGAACAACCGTTCGGCGAAGGGATAGTTGAGCAGAAACCGTGAGAGCGTGAGCAGATGCGGGTCGCGCGGATAGGCCTGCCGATACCGTTGAAGCGCGCCGAGATAGTCCACGTACCCCAGCTGTTCCCGCAATTCTTCAAAGATCGCCCAGTACTGCCGCTCCCCCCTGGTCCCGATTTCCTCATCTAAATGTTGCGTGAGGTCGGCCGCGATCCGGTCATTGTCCAGCAGCGTATTGTCGACATCGAAGAGCACGACCACGGTTGGTTCCCCCATGGTGTCAGCGCTTTCCGCTCCATTTCCAGTTCCTGATCTCGGGCATGTCGGCCCCGTGCAGCTCGATATACTGCTTGTGCTGCATGCGCTTGTCGCGCATTTCCTGCTTGAGATAGGCAGCGCGGGCGCCGAGTTGCGGCACACGATCCACCACATCGGACACGAGATGGAACCGGTCGAGATCGTTTAGGACTACCATGTCGAACGGCGTGGTCGTCGTTCCCTCTTCTTTGTAACCACGGACATGCAGATTGTGATGGTTCGTCCGCCGGTAGGTCAGCCGATGGATCAACCAGGGATAGCCGTGGAACGCGAAGATGATCGGCTTGTCGGTCGTGAACAGGGCATCGAATTCCTTATCCGACAACCCATGGGGGTGTTCGCTGGCCGGCTGCAGCTTCATCAGATCGACCACATTCACGACACGCACCTTGAGGTTGGGCTGGGCGATGCGCAGAATCTCCACCGCCGCCAAGGTTTCCATGGTCGGCACATCCCCGCAACAGGCCATCACCACATCGGGATCGCTCCCCCGATCGTTACTCGCCCATTCCCAAATGCCGATACCGGCGGTGCAGTGCAGAATGGCGGACTCCATATCCAGCCACTGCGGCGCGGGCTGCTTGCCCGCCACGACGACGTTCACGCAATCGCGGCTGCGCAGACACCGATCGGTGATCGACAGCAGCGTATTCGCATCCGGCGGCAGATAGACACGAATGACTTCGGCCTTCTTATTCACCACATGATCGATAAACCCCGGATCCTGGTGGCTGAATCCATTGTGATCCTGCCGCCACACATGCGACGTGAGCAAGTAGTTGAGCGAGGCGATCGGCCGGCGCCAGGGAATCGCGAGCGAGGTTTTCAACCACTTCGCATGTTGATTGAACATGGAATCGACGATATGGATAAACGCTTCGTAACAGTTCATGAACCCGTGGCGGCCGGTCAACAGATAGCCTTCGAGCCAGCCCTGGCAGAGGTGCTCGCTGAGGATCTCCATCACGCGCCCGTCATGGGCCACATGCTCGTCGCTCTGGAGAATCTGCTCCGTCGAACAACGGTCGGACACCTCGAACACGGCGCCCCATCGGTTCGAGGCCGTCTCATCCGGGCCGAAGAGTCGGAAGTTGTGCGCATTCTGCTTCAGCACATCGCGGAGGAAGAGCCCCTGCACCCTGGTCGCTTCGGCTTCGTCCGCGCCGGGCTTCACCACCGGCACCGCATATTGCCGGAAGTCGGGCAAGTGGAGATCCCGCAGAATGCTGCCGCCGTTCGCGCAGGCAATCGCGCCCATACGGCGCTCCCCGGTCGGCGCGAGCGACGCCACCTCCGGCACCAGCTTGCCGGAGGCGTCGAACAATTCCTCCGGCTTGTAACTCTTCAACCACGCTTCCAGCTGCTCGACATGCCCAGGCTTGGCCATGTCGCCCATCGGCACTTGATGAGAGCGGAAGCTCCCCTCCGTCTGCTTGCCGTCCACTTCCTTGGGACCGGTCCAGCCCTTCGGCGATCGCAACACGATCATCGGCCAGCGTGGGCGGGTCGTAAACCCTTTCGTGCGAGCCTCCTGTTGAATACGCCCGATGGTCGCCACGATTTCATCCAACGTGGAGGCCATCAGTCGATGCATGGTCGCCGGATCGTCGCCTTCCACAAAAAACGGTTGGTGGCCGTACCCGATCAACAGCGACTCCAGTTCATCCGGCGGCATACGCGACAAGACGGTCGGCCCGGCGATCTTGTACCCGTTCAAATGGAGAATGGGCAGCACGGCGCCGTCATGCACGGGATTCAGAAACTTGTTTCCGTGCCAACTCCCGGCCAGCGGTCCGGTTTCCGCTTCCCCGTCGCCGATCACGCAGGCCACAAGCAACTCCGGGTGGTCGAACGCCGCGCCATAGGCATGGGCCAGGGAATACCCCAACTCGCCGCCTTCGTGTATCGAACCGGGCGTTTCCGGCGCGACATGGCTTGGAATGCCGCCGGGGAAGGAAAACTGTTTGAACAGCCGCTGCAGCCCGGCCTCATCCTGCGAAATGTTTGGATAGACCTCGCTATACGTCCCCTCGAGATAGACGTTTGCCACAAGACCGGGACCGCCGTGCCCGGGGCCCGCGATATACAGAACCGAGAGGTCCCGTTCCTTGATGATGCGATTGAGATGGGCGTAGATAAAATTCAGCCCCGGCGTCGTCCCCCAATGGCCGAGCAGGCGTGGCTTGATATGCTCTCGCTTCAACGGCTGCTTTAAGAGGGGATTGTCATACAGATAGATCTGGCCGACGGACAGATAGTTCGCCGCACGCCAATAGGCATGGATTCGCTCCACCATCTCGGGGCTGAGTGGCTGACTGACCGGCGTCGTCTGGTTCATGCGTTCCCCCCATTCACGTTCAAGTCATGCGTGATGAATGACTGCTGTGCGACCGCCGGCTCCTCGTGCGCGATCACTGGTCGGCGTACAGCGACAATAGCCGGCAGACTGAGCGGGCGATCTGACTTTCTTCATCCGTATGGATCACGCGCACGGTCACGCGGCTCTGGCTGCTCGAAATGATCGGGGCATGCGCTTGGTTGGCAGCGTGATCCAGATGGATCCCGAGAAACTCCAGGCCCTCGCACATCCGTGCTCGCACCACAGCTGAATGCTCGCCGATGCCGCCGCTGAAGACGAGTTGATCCACACCACCCAACGCCGCGGCATAGGCCCCGATATACTTTTTCCCCTGGTAACACAACAGGGCCACCGCATCAGCCGCACGCGTATCCTGGTTTTCGTGCGCGAGGAGATCGCGGAGATCGGAACTCAGTTCCGAGATCCCCAAGAGCCCGGACTCCGCATTCACCATGTGGTGAAATTGGTCCGCGGTCAGCCCTTCGGTCCTGGCCAGATACGACACGAGGCCGGGGTCGAGGTCGCCGGATCTGGTGCTCATCGGCAGACCGGAGGTGGGGGTAAAACCCATGCTCGTATCGATGCTGACGCCATTGCGTACGGCGGCCATGCTGGCGCCGTTACCCAGATGGGCGAGAATCACCCTGCCGCGAGCGGCCTCCCGGCCGGCCACCCGTTCCAGTTCCTCCATGAGAGAGGCGTAGGACAGGCCGTGGAATCCGTAGCGCCGCACTCCCTGCTTCGCATAGCGGCGCGGAATCGCCATCAATCGCGCGACCGGCGGCAGATGTTGATGAAACCCTGTGTCGAAGCAGGCCACCTGGGGCGCCTGCGGATACCGACCGGCCAACGCCTCGATCAGCGCAAGTTCCGCCGGAAGATGTTCGGGATCGTAGGGACTCAGTCGCCGTAACTCTTCGATCATCTCCGTCGACACCACATCAGGATCGGCATAGCGATTTCCCCCGTGGACCACCCGATGACCGATGGCCTGGATCCCCGTGCCCTTGCCGCTCTCCGTGAGATGGTCGATCAACAGCCGTGCGGCCTCCGTATGACTCGGCACCTGCGCGACGCAACGCGCTTGCCGTCCGGTGGCAGGGTCCGTCACCGTCACGATCCCGTCCGGCAACCCGATCCGCTCGATGTGGCCCGTGTCAGTCCGGATCGGCGGTGTGGCCACTCGAAACAGGGCCCATTTTACGCTGGAGGATCCGGCGTTGACGGTGAGCAACGCAGAAGCCTCGCGATCGGCTTGGGGCATGAGCGTCCTTTCTGCTCCTTTCACCATAGATCGACCACAGGATCAGCGCAACCGGAAAATCCTCGCCCTCTCGACTCCATTCAAACCAAGGTAGGTCTTCTGCACCGACGATCCAGGGAAGAGTGCTAGGTCCGGATCGATCGCGAACGCGGTATGCTGGACCATGCTCCCGGTGATCATTAGCCTCAGCCTGCTCGCCTTCCCTTGCATGATGCCGACGGGACTCGCGGCTGCGGCACCGGCCGCGGAAGCCGCCCTGCTTGGCGGCACGGTTGTCTCGATCGACCAGGAGACTCTGACGCTCACCATTCTGTTCCCTTCCGGAGAATCGCGTGCTCTTCCCGTGCGTGACGCTCGCCTCCTGCACGGCCTGAGTATCGGCGACCATGTTACGTTCGAGATCAACGGGGACAACCAGCTCGTCAAGATCACCAAGCTGCCGACAGACCCCGCGAACTGACCCCCGCCATACTAGGGATCGGCAGCACCCCCGACCGCAGTTCTTGTATAATGCCCCGCTACAGCACGATGCTCCACGACGTGCTCCACAGTGATTCAACGGGAGGCCTCATGAAACCGAGCACCGATCGCATGGTCGTGTTGGTGATAGTGTTCTTCGCCTCATGGTGGGCCTTTGTTCCCTTAAACGCCTGGCCGACTGAACCGGTCACCGATTCCGATCCCCCGACAGGACCGGCGCTGGAACAGATCATCGAGCGCTACATTCGGACACATCCTGAAGTCATCGAACAATCCTTACAGGCGCTGGAGAACAAACGGGCGGCTGAGGAGCAACAACGGCAGAAAGCCGCAATTGCGACCCACCAACAGGAGTTACTCAACGATCCGAACTCCCCGATCAGCGGAAACCGAACCGGGGACATCACCGTCGTGGAATTTTTCGATTATCGCTGCGGGTATTGCAAACGAGCAGCTTCCGCGCTGACCGAGCTGCAGCAGCGGGATGCCGGCATCCGTGTCGTCTATAAAGACTTTCCGATTCTCGGCGAGACGTCCGAACTGGCCGCCAAAGCAGCGTTGGCCTCACACCTGCAAGGGAAACACCAGGCGTTTCATGAGGCTCTGCTGGCCACGAAAGAAGACCTTACCAAAGAGCATTTGTTTCGCATCGCCGAATCGACGGGGTTGGATGTCGAGCGCCTGGACAGAGATCTCAACAGACCAGAGTGGCACACCGTGATCGACCGCAACCGGAATCTCGCGAAGCTCCTGGGTATCAGCGGCACACCGGCGTTTATCGTCGGCACGGAGTTGGTACCGGGTGCCATGGATCTGAAGATGCTGGAAAACCTGGTGGCTCAGGTACGCGGAAAGTAACGGCCCGTTATGTCCGTACGGCCAGGCACCGTCACAGCCTCGACGATCCCCGCCCGTGGCCCGACGCCTCCGACACAACGCGGTTTCCCCCGGCACAACTGCGGGAATGCCCATGGGCGCTCCCGCTGTCTAATGATGAGGACCGGCACTGCATCCAGACAGCAGCTCTCCCGTGAAGAGAGGCCGCCGGACGGCCGGAGATCCGCTCCGCCAAGAAATTTAAGTTGCCACCCGTCGTATGCGTCTCGCCGTTCGGAAACGGCATCGGCGTCATCCTGATGTGGTCGGGAATCGTGAACGAAATCGTCATCCCCGCCTTCAAGGCCACCTCTACCGGCTGACCGGGCGAACTCCCCGCCGTCACAATGTTGATCGTATGCGGCACGCTGTCGTTCAACTGCACCATCAACTCTCGGAAGGCGCCGTTGACACCGTACCCCACCGCTCGATGATCATCGCGCCGAATCCGCCGTGGCCCCAGGGAATCCGGCCCAACGCATGGTCGTGCCAGAACACGGTGCCGACATCGGAGTCGACACAGAACCGCTGCCGCACGAATTCGATCGTCACGATGGCGAGTACACTGCGGCCCTTGATGGGACGAATCGTCATCCCCACCCGAGCGGCGACATTCCAAACAACCGGCGGAAGACAACGCCACCGTTCCGTCAGCCGGCCCACGATCACGACAGGGGAGGAACCTCCTTTGGTTCGCCCGTTGAACGGCCCGTGAACAGCGGCTGATCCCGGACAAGCATCGCCGCGCGCGACCGGCGAACCCGGGCACGATGAAGCAGCCATAAGGCGCCACCCGACAGGCTCATCAGGAGAATGGGCACACCCGGAATATTCAACAGGGTTTTCTCAAACCCGAAGAAATTCAGTTGATGCAACTGCATCACGGCAAAATGCACCCGCCGCCATCGACCTTCGTCTTCGAGGATCTCCCCTGTCTGTCGATCCAGCACAATCTCCGTGGCATCGGCATCATTGAATCGCACA
>JAHBTD010000018.1 GCA_019638775.1 Fimbriimonadaceae bacterium
CGCCGATCACTGGGGCTGGACGGCGTCGTTGCTGGTCGCGGCCGGCATCGCTCTTCGCGGAGGGCTCATGTGGATGAACGTCGATCCCGAGAAGGGGGTGAGGGACTGAAAAGATGACCGCAATGAGGCCTGTGAAGTTCGAAAGATTCAACAGCTAGCGGAGTTTGGTAGCCTGGAGAACTGTTTCGTGGTCATGCCGTGCTGGTACTGCCTTCGCGCTGAGCTCACTGTCGGGCAATAGCTGGAATAGTTTCGAATTCCAATTTTCCCGAGTCCAACTTGGGCGTTCGTTTGGAAAGATGGAGCATCTCAATCCCCACGACCGTTCCCCTCTCGTTAAAGTCCACGATGATTCCAGGCGACACTTCCTGAGACTCCACCGCGCTGGTGTCGTCCAACGTCAGGTAGAGAGCGTCGGCTTCGTGATCGACTTTCAATTTCATAGCGTCCCTCGCATGGTTCGATCGAAATACGCAGTCACCACACGCACCGGGGTACATTCGATATTCACTATCACACGGAGCACCCTATTGTCATGCTCCGCAATGATTCCAAGCCGATGCTCCAAGGCAGAATCGATGAAATCTGGAACTGTGCGACTGGGGGAGTTTAACACGCGTTCAAGCCAATCCTGATGAATATTGCGTGTCTTCAGTGCATCAGTTGCGTGCGAGGATAATACGTATTGCATGAGTGAAAGATTCAGGTTTGCAAAGCCGAAGTGTTCTTTGGGGCTTAATTATTGTTCTGCATGGGCTGAGGGGTAGGCCCCCACTCTTTATTTCGTGGGTGATGGTACTGGCTCCGCCATCGATTTCCGAACGCCTGCAGCAGGATACATCGAGAGCGATGGTTTTGGAAGCTGTGAGCTACCGGGACAGGCTTCCGGTAATCAGAAGGAGTAGACCGTCTCACGGTTGCTGTCATTGACCCGCTGTCGCTCATCGAGGTTGGAGTGCGTGGCCCAGGCTGGCTTGAGCGACACGTATTCTTCCCGAATTTCCCTGGCTGGCCGATCACTGGGGGTGGACGGCGTCGTTGCTGGTCGCTGCCGGTATCGCCCTCTGCGGCGGGCTCATGTGGATGAAGGTCGATTCGACGGAAGGGTGAGGGAGTGAAGGGAGATCAAGACCGGTCGCACGCTTGCGGGGTATCGCCGTGAAGAGGCGCTGGCCATAAAGGTCCCGGTGGTGTTTCCGGGCCCGAGGGTACGGTCCGATACTCAGTCAGGTCGCCCCGCAACACTTCTTATATTTGCTGCCACTGCCACAGGGACAGGGATCGTTGCGCCCGACTTTCCGGCCGGTCGCCGGTGTAGGGCTGAGATCGCCCGCTTCATACCGTGCCTGATAGATTGCGCGACCGAGGTGCGCATAGTCACCCAATGCGTCATGAAAGATCTCGAGCACGGTTCCGGCCAACTGCGCGAGGCTTGTGCCTGCCCTGCCTTCTTCATGATAGGCCCTGGCCAGGGTGGGAGAGGAAAAAAATGTCAGGGTCATCAGCGCGGCTCCCAGCGCTTCATCGAGTTCCTCCGGGGTGTATTCGTCCCAGTATTCCACCAGGTAGTCATGGCCCATGCCGAACCCCTGTGCCCAATGGCTCAGAGGCGCATCGGGCTCCAGATTGTCGAGTGGGTCCGGTCTAATGTCGCAGCCAGGCGGAAGCGTGGCATGCTCGGCAGCATGCTGTCGTAGACAGTCGTTATAGAGTCCCATCATGGCCTGAAGCACCTGCGCTGCCTCGGCGTGCGTGTCGTAGCCGGCGTCATGATCATCGAACACCATCGGTATCCATTCCGATGGCGGGATCGGTTCCGGCCCGTTCGCGAGGCTGAACAGAAATCCCGCCGACTGCGCATATGTCAGCGTGCCGGCCGGACGCTGCGGGGAGGCCAAAAAGTCCTGCACAAGGGCGGCCTGAGCCGCCGTGAATGGAGGGATCGTCGAGGACATGGCGCAATCATAAATCCGATCTATTCCGGATGGAAGCGAGAGTGTGGTGCTGGGGCAGACCGTTGAACCGGTTGGGATCCTGCCCTCCTCTCACTCAGGCCGCCAAGGCGGTGGCGCGCACGGATTCCAACATACGAATCAGGTCGTCCATCTCTCTCGGCTGAAACAACCCGTCTGGCCCATGTGGACTGAGATCGGTAAAGGGCGATTCATAGAGTCGGGCCGGTTCCATGACGCCATGCTCGGTCAAATGATCCACGACCAGGTTGATGAACTCAAGTTGGTTGGCAGTGAAGGTCTTCCCGGTAATGAATCCCGCGAGTGCCTCTTTGGCCGCGCTACGATCCATGCCGACGAGCGATCGCACGAAGAGACCGAGACCTTGAGCGTGTCCCGCGGCCCGACGGATATCGTCCAGCGGAGCAGCGCCGCTCTCTGCAAGGACACGCTCCAATTCGGAAAGGTCTGTGACAGTGAGCGGCTGGTTCATGCGCAACTTGGCAATCACCACATGGTCGAGGTGTTCGCGCAGGAACGCTCGAACTTTGGCCAAAAACTTAGTCTGGTCAGTACCTACCGAAAAACCGGGAAGAACAACTTCCGTCTCGCTCCCCATGAGATCTTCAAGGTCGGTGTAGACGGGCTGCCGGCGCCGCTTTTCGATAAACTGGACCAACTCGCGCAGCCGGCGACGCATCGCCTCTAGGATCGGCACCGTCACGTCCTGCCACCATTCATCACTCTGCATACCCTGGATCAAGGCCAGCTGCTCGCGGACCATCGGAATGGCGGCCTTTTCCTCCAGCAGTCCCACAATCTCCCGGACGCGGTCCCGCAGGCGGGCGAACTCCGGCTCGACACGCAACAAGGCCAACTGCAGCCTGAGAACTAAGAGATCGAAACGCTTCGCCTCTTCATTCTCAGAATTGAGTTCGGTAGGCAGGCCTGCCACCTGGTGGGAAAGCTCAGCCAGCGCGGGAGGTTCCAGGATCGCCCAGGCCCCGGGGTTGGCATACTGTTCAACGAGACGGCGGTGAGGCCGGACGACGAAGTTATTGATGTTCATCGCGGCCACCTCCCCTTGCAGCACCGTAGCGAGGGATTGACGCACCGCCGTTGTCGTTGTCGGATACCCATAGAACGCCGGCGCCTCCGGCATACCCGGGATAGGCACCTTTTTCGCCTGACCGTCAATCGTGGCAATCAGTTCCAACCGTGTCTGAAAGAGGCGTTTACCTAAGGAGGCCGCCGCCGTACCCTCAGTCCCTGGGATGTCTTGGCTGAAGAATTCCAGATTCTGGCAGTAATCGAAAATGTAGAAGGACTCCTTGTGACGGCCTGGCCCGAAGAGATCATCACAGAGGCGCGTACCACGCCCGACCATCTGCCAAAACTTCGTCTTGGATCGGACCAGCTTGAAGAAAATGAGGTTCACGACCTCGGGAATGTCGATGCCGGTATCCAGCATATCGACCGAAATCGCGATATGCGGTGCCTTGTCCTTAGTCGAAAAGTCATCGATCAGGCTCTGCGCATATTCCGTCTTGAACGTAATGACCCGAGCGAACGCACCTTTGAAATGCGGATAGTTGGCATTGAACCGCTCGGCGATAAAGTCGGCGTGGGGCTGATTTTTGGCAAAGATGATCGTCTTGCCGAGCCGATCGCCGCCGGCGACCGTGAGTCCCCGGGTCATGACATGTTCCAGCACCTTGTCGACCGTGTCCGTATTAAAGAGCCACGTGTTCACCGCTTCCGCCTCGACACGGTTTGGAACCGTGCCGTCGTCGCTCCATTCCAGGGCGTCCCACTGGTCTTTTTCGTCTTCCGAGAGCGCGTCGTACCTGATCCCCTGGCGCGGAAACCTGAGCGGCACCGAGACCGCTCGCGGCGGAACAAGAAATCCGTCGCGCACCGCCTCCTCCAATGAATACGAGTCGGTCGGCACGCCGCTTTCAAGGTCGAAGAGGCTGTAGGTGTTGCGGTCCACTTCGTCCTTGGGCGTCGCGGTGAGGCCGATCAGCAGGGAATCGAAATAATCGAAGATGGCGCGGTACTTCTGGAACACCGAGCGGTGTGCCTCATCGATGACGACCAGGTCGAAATGTCCCACGCCGAACCGCCGCTGGCCGTCAGTCGCCTCGTCGATCAGCCCCATCATGGTGGGATACGTCGAAACGTAGACACGCCCCTCCGCGTGCTTCTCGGTCACCAGGTTCACCGGGGAGGCATCCGGCAGGTACCGTTTGAAGGCGTTCACCGCCTGATTGACCAGCGCCACACGGTCGGCAAGGAACAGTACACGCTTGACCCAGTTGCACCGCATCAACAGGTCCGCAAGCGCAATCACCGTGCGTGTCTTCCCGGTCCCCGTCGCCATCACGAGCAGCGCCTTCCGCTCGTGGTCGCGCTCGAACGCCTCAGCAATCCGGCGGATGGCGCGCGTCTGGTAGTGGCGCTCGACGATTGTCGGGCTGATCGACGCAGCTGCCGGCGAGCGGCGCGTCTCCCGCCGCTGAATCGCCAGTTCCAGTTCCGCCTTCTTGTAGAATCCCTGCACCCGGCGTGGTGGATAGCGGGTGTCGTCCCAGAGCCAATGCTCGTAGCCGTTGGAATAGAAGATCAGCGGCCGCCGGGCGAACTGCCGCTCAAGGCAATCGGCATACAGCTTGGCCTGCTGCTTCCCCACCCGGGGATCGCGGCGAGTACGCTTCGCCTCCACCAGTCCTAGCGGTTTCCCGTCGTCGCCCCACAGCACATAGTCCACATAACCCTTGCCCTCCTCGTTCGGCATGCCGGTGACCTCAAACTCCCGATCGCGCGACTGATCGAGCGGCCAGCCGGCTTCCTTGAGGAGCAGGTCAATGAAATAGTCGCGGGTCTCGGTCTCCGAGTAATCGTGCCGATCCGCCTGTGCAGAGGCCGCCTTCTTCGCCTCCGCGATCTCGGCGCGCAAGCGTTGGAGCTCGGTGTCGAGCGCGGTGTTGTCGGCAAGCAGGTCCGCAAGGCACTCGTCTTTCTCCCGCAAGCGCGTTTCCAGTGCCTGCAACTGCTCGGCCGTTTGGGCCGCCGCCGGTGCAGGTCGCGGAAGGGCAGCGGGATCGAAGGTGACTCCTGGGTCAGGCCGACCGGCACGACCATAGGTGTGCGCGAGCCAGTAGGCCACATGAAACAGCTCGCGCACCGCAGCGAGCCCATCCGCCTCGGGCACGGGGCGGTGGCTATGGACCGCCCGGTTGCCGAGGGTGTTGATCACCCGCGCTTTGCTGAAGACGGCCTCACCGGCCGCCTGTTTGAAACTCGGATCGTGAATCAGGGCGGAGAGGTTGTCCTGATAGGGAAGCTTCAGTGCCGCGTCATGTTTGTAGGCCCACGTGACGGTCAGCTCCAGTGCACGCCTCGCATAGAAGCACGCCGTGCGGGGATCGGTATACACTGCCCCTTCCGCCTTCGACGCGGCCTCGAAGAGGGCGGTCCATTCGCGTTGGAGAAAGAGGAACTGGCTCACAGCCCCGACTCGCCTCCCTGCGCCTTGTCTTGCTCCAGCTCTGCGTTGAGCAGGTGCACATAGCGACGATAACTGAACACCCGATCGCGTTGCCGGCGCGTCATCTCTTGTACAATGCCAAGATTCTGCAAGTGCGCGAGCGATTTGTTCACCGTCGCGGGTGTCAGCCCTGCCGCCTTGACGAGTGTCGCCGATGTCGCCAGCGGTTGCTTCTGCATCGCCTGATGCACAGCGAGCGCGGAGGGCGCCGCACGGCCGAGCCCCGCAATGCGGTCGCGATCGTTGTCCACCAAGGTCAAGAGGGCGTGTGCGGTCATCATGGCCTGTGTGGCGGTGGCGGCAATGCCTTCTGCAAAGAAGTCCAGCCAGCGTTCCCAGTCTCCGTGCAGGCGCACGCCGTTGAGTAGTTCGTAATACAGTGCGCGGTGGGTTTTGAAAAACAGGCTAGGATACAAGAGCGGCTCGCGGAGGATGCCGTCTGCGACGAGCTGCAGCACGATCAGCAGCCGTCCGAGGCGACCGTTGCCGTCAAGGAATGGATGGATCGTCTCGAACTGCACGTGTGCCAGCGCCGCCTTGATCAGCGGCGGTGTCGGCGAAGGCTTGTCGTTGAGAAACTGCTCGAGCGCGGTAAGGGATGCCGATACGGCGTCCGCCGGGGGCGGGACGAACACCGCGTTCCCCGGCCGCGTGCCGCCGACCCAGACCTGGGAGCGGCGCACCTCGCCGGGCGTCTTGCCGCGACCGTGCGGATGATCGAGCAGTGTCGCGTGCACTCCGCACAGCAAGCGGGTGGAGATCGGCAACCCGCCGCGCAGCAGTGTGAGTCCGCGATCCAGCGCCGCGACGTAACGGCTCACCTCCCGCGCATCGTCGATCGGTACGCCTGGTTCTTCGTGGATTTCGAACAGTAGGAGATCGGCTAGCGACGACTGCGTGCCTTCGATCTGGCTCGACAGCACCGCTTCCTTACGGACGAAGCTGTAGAGCAGCAAGTCTGCATTGGGCAAGAGCGCGGTGACCGCATCGAGACGGCCGAGTGCCACCAGCGCATCGTCGAAGCGCCGGCGCAGCGCGGGGCTCCATTCCACCGGCGGCTGAGGAGGCAGCGGCGCCGGCACAAAGGCCTGGAATGACTCCTCCGGAGAGCGCACCTTCACATAGCGGCCAGGCAATGGACGATGCATGGTAGTCGCGATCCTAAAATAGTGATCGTCGCTATTTTAGGACGGTCATTTTACCTAAAACAATGTAAATCATGCGCTGCGTGCCCTCGATATGGGTGGTGTGGTGTGCTTCCAGCAACAGCGCCTGCCGGCTCATGCGTCCGATCCAATCCTCTGACAGCGTGGCCGCCTCCAGAAACCCTCGGGCACGTTCGATGAACGTGAGCGCGCCGGTGATCGGATTCGTGATGGTGAAGCGCGGGGCGAAGGACATGGCTACAGTTCTCCCCGAAAGGCGCGGTGCTGGAGGGAGGCGAAGAGCATGTTGTACTCATGAATGGCACGACGCCCCACGATCTTGCAGCGTTCGATGGCGTCGATCCGACGAGTAAACTTTCGCTGAAGCTCAATGCCTGGATTTGGAACCTCTAAAGCTCTCAAAATCTCTAGATTGATGTTCTTCTGAGCGGACTCTGGCGCCTTTTTTTCCAGGATTTTTTGTAAGAACGAGAGCCACAGCCGTACAAACTCAACGGTCGCCCTCTCTTCAGCTCTGAATCCCACCACACTATCGGGAAAACAGGCATCGAAAGTAAGAATGCCTGTCTTGGCGATATTCGCTGCAATCGTGATACACAGTGTGCCAGCTGGCCATAGTCTGCTTTGTCGTAGACCGATATCTGAGTATGTAGCTGAATAGGTGCGAATATATCCATCGCAGTTCGCAACGTCACCGGTCTGAACAAATGGGTACGGCCCACCTAACAACTCAGGCGCATTCCGAGGGCGGTGCTTGGAGACTCCGCGCTCAACGGCTCCCAAGTCATTGAGCGGCCTGAGGTCCCACGAGCGAGTGTTGGCGATGGGATCGCCGAACATGTCGAGGAAGATGGATTGGGTGAGGCGGTCGAGCTTGGCGATGGCGGTTCGGCGTTTGGCCCGCAGCTCGTCCGCCTTGTCCATGATCGCCGCTATCCGCCGCTGTTGATTTAACGGCGGAAGAGGAACTTTGACACTGGTCAAACTTTCTCGTGTTATTTGAGGCTGTGCCGTTCCCGTAATTGCCTTACCAAGGCCATGATTGCGTAGTGCGTAAACCAAGAATTTCAGATCAACCCGAGCTTCGTCGAGATCGTCGAGAGCCATCGAATTGCCAGTGACATACGATTTTGCCTCACACACATTAATCGCTCCACAGGTTGCTCCACGACATGTAATCAAAACCGTCGGCTTCTCATGATTAAACTCATTGTAAAAACCTATTTTCCCGTTCGCGCCGTAGACCGGATAGCCATTTTCCGTAAATGCATTTTGAGGAATAGTGGGCCACTGCTTCGGATTGCAGAAACTGTAGAGCGAAGCCTCGGTCCACGTTTTGAGGTCACTATCCACTAAAGCATCCCCTCCAGCTCCTTCATCCCCTGCTGAATCTCCTGCTCCAGCTTCGCCAGCTCGGCAAGAATCTCTTTCGGCGGGCGGTGCTCGATTGCCTTGTGCACCACTTCCTTGTAGCGGTTGAGCGAGAGGTCGTAACCCTGCGCGGCGATGTCGGCCTTGGGCACGCAGAAGCTCTGTGCGGTGCGCGGCCGTTCTTGCTCGTTGCCGTCTCGCTGCGCCCAACGCGCTAGGATGTCAGGCAGATTGTTCTTTGCCTGCTCATCTTCAGTCAGCGCCGTCTTCGGGACCGGGCCGAGCTTGTCCTCTGACAGGAGCGGCTGGCGCTTATCGTCGAGGCTCCAACCGTCGGCCTCGACATCGTAGAACCAGACGAAGTCCGTGCCGCCGGAGTTGGTCTTGGTGAAAACGAGGATCGCGGTCGACACGCCGGCGTAGGGCTTGAACACCCCGCCTGGCAGCTTGATTACGGCGTCGAGCTTCTGGTCTTCCACCAGGATGCGGCGCAATTCCTTGTGGGCCTTGCTGGAGCCGAATAAAACGCCGTCGGGCACAATGACCGCCGCCCGCCCGCCCGGCTTGAGCAGCCGCAGAAAGAGCGCCAGGAAGAGCAACTCGGTCTTCTTGGTCTTGACGATCTGGAGCAAGTCCTTGGCGGTATTTTCGTAGTCGAGGCTGCCGGCGAAGGGTGGATTGGCCAGCACGAGCGTGTACTTCTCCTCCTCGCCCGCATGATCCTGCGCGAGCGAGTCGCGGTAGCGGATGTCCGGGCTCTCCACCCCGTGCAACAGCATGTTCATGCTGCCGATGCGCAGCATCGTATTGTCGAAGTCGAAGCCGTGGAACATGCAGTGGTGGAAGTGCTTTCGCTGACTCGCGTCGTGCAGGAGTCTCGGAAACCGTTCGCGCAGGTGCTCCCCTGCCGCCACCAAAAAGCCGGCCGTTCCGCAGGCCGGATCGCAGATCACGTCGGTGGGTTGCGGCGCGGTCACCTCCACCATCAACCGGATGATGTGGCGCGGCGTGCGGAACTGGCCGTTTTGCCCGGCGGCTGCAATCTTGGCCAGCATGTACTCGTAGACATCGCCTTTCGTGTCGCGCGCCTCCATCGGCACATGGTCGAGCAGGTCCACCACCTTCGCCAGCAGCGCGGGCGTGGGAATGGTGAAGCGCGCGTCTTTCATATGCTGCGCGTAGGTGGAGTCGTCGTTGCCGAGCTGCCGCACGAGATCGGTGCGCAGGTAGGGAAAGAGGTGCTCGCCGACCAGGACATACATATCGGCAGGAGCAACATGCTTGAAGCGCGACCAGCGGTAGTCTTCGTAGGAACGGCCCTTCGCATCCTCCCCTTCAGGAAAGACTCGTCGCGCCATGGGTTGCTTCAACCGGTTGGCTTTGTTCTCTTCCAGCGTATGCAGATCGTCGAGGCGGCGAATGAACATGAGGTAGGTGATTTGTTCGATCACCTCCAGCGGATTCGCAATACCACCGGACCAGAAGGCATCCCAGATGCGGTCGATTTGGCTACGGATTTCGCCGGTCAGCATGCACCATTCCTCTAGGCTGATTGCCGATTCTGCACGTGCCCGGCAGGATACCTGCTTGTCTCAGCGGACACAACGCCCAGATCCGCTTTTGGATTGTCCACATGGAGAGGCGAACGACGCCTGACGGCAACGCCTCACTGAGGCTTGACCCTATCATCCGTCCGTGACATCCGGGGTCACAGGGGAACCACGTCGTCTCACGTCACCCGTGAAGCGTATTTTGTGGGGGAAGAACAGCGGCTTGTCCGGAAGGCCTTGCGCGACTTCTGCCGCTCACGCGCGTTTGACTTCCGCCGGTTGCGGCACACCTGAGCTATCCAGTCGGTAGGCGTAGGCTTCTTTCATCTTCACGTTGCCGCTGTCGGTGTAGACGAACAGACGTTGGCCGTCGGTGCGGGTTTTGACGAGGCCGTAGGCCGTACGGCTGAAGCCGTAGAAGGGGCCGCGCTTTTTGGCCTTCTTCTCGTCCTGCAGGCGGGAGAGCCCTTCCTCTGCAAAGAACGCCACCAACTCGGTGGCGAAGATGAGCGGCTCCGGCACGCGCGACCATTTGCCCAGGGCGCCTATGAGCGTGGCGCGTGGATGGATGTATTCTTTGCGCGCGCTCTCGTCGCCGCTCGACACCACGCTGACGATGGGCGACACGGCCTGCATGAACGCGCCGGAAAAATCGGCCGAGCCGTGATGCGGGACCTTGAAGACTTCCGATCGCAGATTGAGAGTGCCTTTGTTGTGTTCGCGCGCGAGAAAGCGGCTGGCCTCGTCGTTCAGGTCGCCGGAAAAGAGGAAGCTGAAGCCGCCGTAGCTCAGGCGGAGCACGATGGAATGCCCGTTGATGGTGTGGGAAGCGGAACGGCCGGGGAAGCCTTCGTCGCTGTCGTTGAGCGAGTCATGGCCGATGCGCGGTCCCGTGGGTGGTTCACCGAGAAAGCGCAGCGCCGGTGTGCCCCCGAGGTCTGTGGTGATCGGTCCTAATATGTCGATCCGCAGGTCGTCCCGATTGAAGAACTCAAAGGCCTGATTGTCGCCGAGTTGCAGGCGCCGGAAGCTGAGCGGGCTGCGGCTGTTGTAGGTGGCGAGGGTCTGCTTCCACTTCTTGAACGGCTGATTCATTTCCTTGTCGTCTACGTCGAAGAGGTTTTCTTCCAGGCCCGTAAGATACAGTCGACCGTCCACCGACTTCGTCGGGCCGAGGAGTTTGCTGTCCGGCACGGCTTTATTGTTCATGGTGCTCGGGCGTTTCACGATGCCGTTGTGGTAGACGCGCTGCGGTTGCATGAAGAGCCGTTTGCGTTTGACCTTGTTGGTTTCGGACTTGAGAATCTCGTTGAGGCCGGAGAAGTGGTCGGCGTCGCCGTGGGTGACGACGAGGCAGTCGATCTTCTTCGGTTGCTCGAGGCTGGTGTTGCGAAACCGCCCGGCCAGGTAGCGCGCGAACATCTGGTTGTCGCCGCCGTCGATGAGGATGATCTTCCCGTCGGGCGATTCGACGACCATGCCGTCGCCCTGTTGCACATCCACAAAATTGACCTTCAGAACCCGATTCTCTGCGACGGGCCTGGTCAGGTCGGCGATTGTGATACGAGAGGTTTTGGTCGGTTCGATGTAGCCGGTGATGGATTCGGGGAGGATGCTGCCGTCGGGCTTTTCGCGAAAGACCGTGATGCTGACTTCGAGGTAGGTGGCGGCCTGCTTCACCACGGTAATTTCGTCGCCCCAGGCGATCGTACGGATGTACCGTTTGCGGCCCCGCTCTCTCCACACATCCGCCAGATCGACGTTCAGCACGGCTTGTTCAGGCATCGGCTTCCTCCCCTGGCAGGCTGTTACGCGTGACCGCCGCCGGCGTCCTCGGTCGAGCATCGCCCTGCGACATTCCGCAAAGATACCCCCAGTCACCGATCGTCCCGCGGTCGTGTCGAGCCGCCGTCCTGAACAGCCTGAACACAATCGTGGTGGCCCAGGACTCCCGCTTGCTCATCGGCCCCGGTGGTTTCGCCGACAGAATACGCTGTTCATCCGGAGAAATCACGCGGCCCCCCTCTTGCCGATGGAATTGCCGGCCTGCTACATTTGCCTCATGACCATGCAATTTCAGAAAAAAGATCCCCGTGCCACAATCAGCACCCCTTTCGGCGACATCCGGATTCGTTTTTACCCGGACGACGCGCCGCGTCATGTCGAGAACTTCATCAACCTGGCGAAACTGGGGTTTTACGACGACACCACCTTTCATCGCGTGGTGCCGGGCTTTATCATTCAGGGAGGCGACCCGTTGAGCAAGACGCCGGATCGGATGCTGCACGGCACCGGCGGCCCGGGCTACTTTCTCAATCCCGAAACCAACGACCGGCCCCATAAGCGCGGTGCGATCTCGATGGCGAAAATGCCCCGCGACGGCACGAGCACCCGCGACTTTAACGACAACGGCTCCCAGTTTTTCATCTCCCTGCAGGACAACAGCGGCCTCGATCGGCGCTATTCCATTTTCGGCGAGATCATCCGGGGCATCGAGGTCATCGACATGATCGCCAAGATGCCGCGCGACGAGCGCGACAATCCGCTGGAGCCGATTCGCATGAAGGTGACGGTGAAAGAGTAGCCGCAGCCAAGCGACTGTCAGCTCCTCCGGCGGCGTATTGCTGGAATTGGTTTCATCCCTTGTGACGAGCCCGTACCCCTTGCCAGGCCAGTCGCTGATACACACCGTCTGTTCTTGTTTAGTGTTCTTCCCCCTCGTTCTGTCCGGCTGCGACGGCCAACGCCAGCGCCTGATGACGGAGCAATACCCCTCCTATCCCGAAGGCGTGCGATGGGCGATTGATAAGGGGAACATCCTGCGCGGTATGACGGAAGATCAGGTGTACCTCGCGCTCGGCACACCGGTGTGCAAGAAGGATGTCGAGGATGAAGGGCGGACCGTCACGGTCTGGCTCTATCCACCGATCGGACGCAACGCCTGCATCACCAGCGCCTTTCGTGTCTACTTCGAACAGGGCGCCGTCACCACCTGGGATCGCTACACCACGCCGACGAGATATACCGATCCAGTCGGCGGCGTGCCGGCCTATTAGCAGGAGGGTGAAAAAGCCCCCCAGCTTTGTTCTCGCATCGCTTCGATCCTCAACGTACCGCAAGGGTACGCCTCGTCCCTTCGCTCGCTGCGGCCGCGCTGGGAGGACTTTTTGACCCTCCTGTTACTCCAAGCGGTGCTTCCCTGCTTGCGCGCCGACATAACCTTCACGCTTGACGCGCGGGGTGTATGACGATACGATGATCGATCAGTAATCGGTAGGGAGGTGCTGCAATGTCTATGACGACTATCTCGCCGAAGTTCCAAATCGTCATCCCTAAGGATGTGAGAGAAAAGCTTCGCCTGAGTCCTTCCCAGCGCTTGCAGGTCCTGGAAAAAGGCGGCGTGATTACCTTGGTGCCGGAAGTGCCACTCAAGTCGCTGAAGGGGGCACTCAAGGGTATGTCTAGGGCAGGCCTCCGGGAAAAGAAGGATCGCGTGTGAAGATCCTGTTGGATTCCAGCGGCTGGATCGAATTCTTTACAGGCGGACCACTCGCTGATCGCTATTCTGGATACTTTTCTTCGCGCTACGAAATCATTACGCCGACAATTGTGTTGTACGAGGTCTACAAAAAGATCAAGCGCGAGCGTGGTGAGGAGACTGCGATCCTCTTTTCCGGACGACTTCATGCAACCAACGTGGTTCAACTCACCGAATCGATTGCCTATGTAGCCGCGGATGTCAGCCTTCGGCACGGTCTGGCAATGGCTGATGCGATCGTCTATGCGACGGCATTGGACCAGAATGCGGATGTCGTGACGGGTGATGCGGATCTGAAGGATCTGCCTGGCGTGGTCTACGTGAAGTAGCCCTCCTCTGTCGCAGGTTGCCCAAAAGCCCCTTCACCAAGCCCGCAGGCGAGAGAAATCCGAAGGCGTAGCCTCGGGCTACATTGAGGATGGTTTCTAGGGGAGAACGAAGCTGGGGACCTGTTTGAGGAGGTTCCCTGCAGAACGGTCAAAACGACCGTTCACCTAGGCCGCAGCTAACGAAGGAGCGAGGCGTAGCCATGCGCTACGTTGAGCGATCTGAGAGACGCGAGAACGACAGTACGGTTTCCGTGCAGGCTGCTCAAAAAGCCGTCTGCCGAGGCCGCAGGTGAGACAAAACCGGAGGCGTAGCCCCTGGCTACGTTGAGGATGGTTTCGAGGGGAGAACGCCGGTGGCGGGATTTTTCAGCAACCGTTCTTTCGGACGAGCAAAACGACCGTCTGGCAAGGCCGCAGCGAGCGAAGAGCCGAGGCGTGCTGTTTAGTACGTTGAGGTTCTGAGGGAAGCGAGAACGAAGCTAGCGGTCGTTTTCATCGTCCGGACTAGAAGAAGGCCATGCTGGCATACGTCACGGTGGAATTATACTGATCCGTGATTCCGCGATCGTACCGCAGCACCTGCCCTGTCTCCGCCTGGATCAACCGCAGCATCGAGTAAATAGGCGAGAAACCAGAGATGCGGCGCTGGTCGTTTTCCTTCTGAATGAACTTCGCGAATTCTTCCGGGTCGCGGTTCTCGACATGTTTGAGCATTTCGAGATCGGTCTGCATGCAGCGATGGAAGGAGAAGTCCGTCGGCGGGGCCGAGTCGCCGTAGCGCATGCCGATGTGGGCCAGTTCCGCGCCGACGACGACGCAGTAGGACTTGCCCGTGGCGGCGAGCGCGTCTTTCAAGGCCTGAAGAAACGTCTCGACCTGCTCCCGGATCTGCGGATCGCGCAGACTGTCCGCCGAAAACGCCGTGAGAATCGGCACAATCGTAAACGCCTGGTCTTGGCCGAGAGTCTCTTGCAGGAACGGCAGCTGAAATTCCAATGCATGTTCATTGTGATGTGCCAATTCGTCGGTGAAGGCGGCGGGGATCTGTTCGCGCAGGCGGTCGGTGACCGCACGTTCGACGCTCACGAGCCCCAATGGTGTCTCAAAATCTTTGTCGGTCACCGCGACCGGGTGTTCCAATCCTGAGTGGGCAGTGCCGATCAGCACGTAGAGATCCGGCTTCTGGGCGTCCTGCAATTCCTTATAGGCCCAAGCATAGATCGGGCCGGCGTGTTTCATTTCGTAGGTGGGCGCGACGAGCGCCTTGATGAGTTGGCCCTTGTGCTCGGAGGCCTTGACCTCCGGCCCTTCTTTTGACACGAAGAAGCTGTTGATTTGGGCGCGCAATTTGGCTGGCTCGGCTTCATAACTGCGACCGGCAAATTGCGGCGAACGGGAGGGCGCCTGGCGATAGGCGGCCAATGCCTGCTGCTTGGCCTGCTCGGTGCGCGCGCCTTCCAGAAAGAGTTTGGTATCCAGATCGGCCAGTAACTGCTCGACCTTATTGGGCATGAGGAATTCGCCGAAGCGCTTGAGATAAATCGCGCCGATGTCCTGGACGCTATGTTCCCCGTCGAGGTGCTGCACGATGAAGAAATAATTCAGCGGCAGGACCAGGCGTTCTTTGCTCAAGCCGGTGGGGTCCCAGAGCACGATGAACTGCTCCTCCCCTTCCTTGATCGGCGAAAATTGTAGGTTACGCAGCAGCGGATACTGCTTGGGATCTTTGGCGGTCATGGTCGGTGTGGATTCCATAGTGAGGCGCATTGTAGCGGAGCAAACTTCTCAGGCGCAACAGGGGGCGTGATGTTGAACGAGCCGCCCAGCTGCGTTCTCGGATCGTTCAGAGGCTCAACGTACGACCTGCAGTACGCCTCGCCTCGCCTCTCCACTCCCTGCGGCCTTGCTGGACGACTCGTTGAACATCCCGCGCATGGCAGGTTCTTCGCAATGTACAACCTGGTCGCTTTTCAGGAACAATCTCGTGATGCCGGCGATGGATTACTGATTCGGCGGATGGGTGCTGCCGCGGCGGCTGAGGACAATGAGGGTGGCGACGGTCAGGAGCACCAGCCAAAGTGTGGGGCGTCCGTAGGAAGCATCGGAAAATTCGATGAGGTCGGTCAATCGGCCGATCAGCAGCGACATGCGCGCCATCACGGTATAACCAAAGGCGGCGCCGAAGGAAATCATCAGAAACAGAATCCCCGCGCGCGCGACGGCTTTGCCCGGTCCGGAATGTTCTACCGAGAAGAAGAAGTAAAACAGCACGGACACGACACCGATCAAGATGATGATGCCGTTCAGATGGCTCGCCGGGTTGAGCAGCGAGTAGTCGAACGTGATGCCGCCGCCCGGTGCGGCGCTCAAGAGCGGACGCACGGTGTCTTCGATCTGCTTCAGGATGAACGACGAGATGGTTCGCGGAATCGCCAACCCCGCCCCGACGCCGACGATGAACGCGAAGGCGTAGCGCGACAGCCAGGCCGCCTTCGGGACATAACGGGTGAGCATGAGCATGCCGATCCCCACCGGAATTAGCAGCGACCATTCCCCTTTGTCGAGGATCGGTCGGACGATCAAGGTCATCACCACCGTGTCGTAGGTCTTGACGATGGTGTAGCCGAGCGAAACGCCGACATAGAGATGCTCGGCAAGCTTGAAGAGCGGATTGTCCTCGTAGAGAAACGAGAGAATAAAGAGGGTTAGTCCCGTGGCGATCCAGGCGCCGAGTATGACCGAGAATGACAAGTCCATAGGGCCTAGGATCCCATCCCGTCCTGCCGCTGCTGTTGCCGCCGCAGTGAGAAGTAAAAGATGTTGCAGATGGCGACGAGCACGATGATGGCCAAATGCGTGGCCGACTGGGCATCCATGCCCGCGACCGCTTTCCCCTTCTGGCCGATCAACGTTTCATATTCCGCCGCGCCGCGCAGGCCGCCGATCAACCCGTTGATCTGCCCGCTGCGCAACAGCGGATACAGCCCCGGTGCAATCACTCCGGTGCATCCGCCGCCGAGCTCGAACTTATATTTGTCCTTGCCGAACACGTACCAGGCTTCGACGCCGGGATTGCCCGCGCCCAGGCTGATCGCATAGGTGACGTCGCGCAGGTTCTGGACGCCCGCCAACACCGGTAGGCCTTTGGTCGCCTTGCCGCCGTAGTCTGCAGGAAAGGCGTTGTAGAGGTCCTGCCCCATGTTCAGAATGACGGCGCTGCCGCCGGGACTCCAGCCCAGAAAGACATAGTCCTTGCCGTTTTCCTTGCCCGCTTCCTTAGCCGTTTGTGTCAGGATCTGGTCGGCAAGACCGGTGCCGGAGACCCAGAGCGTCATGGCCACGACGCGCAAATTCTTCTTGAACGCATGACGCAGAATGGCGATGGCCTGCGGATAGAGTTCGGGCTTGGACGCGGGATCGAAATCCAGCGAGAGCAGGAAGACCGATCCTTCGGGAAGGTTTTCGATATAGTCGTAGACGCCGCGCACTTCCGACGAAATCTTGATCGGTAGTCCGACAGGGAACAGCAGCGGCAGCAACGTGCACAGGCCGATCACCAGAAAGATGATCCGC
>JAHBTD010000019.1 GCA_019638775.1 Fimbriimonadaceae bacterium
CAGTCCGCCCTCCAGCAGATTGTTGCGTACGGTCTGCATGACCTTCGAGACGAAGATCGTACGATCGTAGTAGGGTTCGATGGTGACGCCGGCGGGGAGGGTGGTTTGAATGTCTTGTACCCGGGCCTTCACGCGGGTGACCACCTCCTGGGCATTCTCCCCGGCGAGCATCTGCACCATACCGATCACGGTCTCCCCTTCGCCCATGGCCGTGGCTGCCCCGATTCTGAGCGCCGATCCCTCCTTCACTTCGGCGAGGTCGGCGATGTAGATCGGCACGCCGCCTGGCCCATGGGCCACAACGATCTGAGCCAGATCGCCGACCTGGGTCGCGAGCGCCTCGCCGCGGATCAACAGTTGTTCGCGCTGGTGTTCGATATACCCGCCGCCGGCAATGGCATTATTGCGCTGCAACGCGTCGAACACCTGCTTCAGCGATAACTGGAACGACAACAACTTCGAGGGATCGACGATGATATGAAATTGCTGCGGCTCGCCGCCCCAGATATTGACCTCGACCACGCCTGGCACCGCGCGCAACTTCATGCCGATGTCCCACTGGAGTAGTGTTCTCAGGGCCATCGGACTGTAGCCCTCGCCTCTTACTGTGAATTGATACACCTCGCCCAGCCCTGTCGTGAGCGGCCCCATCATCGGGCGGCCATATTCCGCCGGAATGCGCTCCACCGCCTGGGCCAACCGTTCCGCGACGAATTGCCTGGCTCTGTAGATGTCCGTGCGATCGTCGAAGATGGCTGTCACGGCGGAGAGGCCGTACCGTGAAACGGACCGCAATTCGCGCAGGGCCGGCAGGCCGTTTAAGGAGGCTTCGATGGGAAATGTCACGAATTGCTCCACCTCGACCGGCCCCAGCGCAGGAGCCTGCGTGAGGATTTGCACCTGGACCGGCGTCAGATCCGGCACGGCATCGATGGTGAGGTGAGAGAACGACCACAGCCCGGAGGCCATCACCACGGCGATCGCCACGAGTGTAAAGAATCGATAGCGGAGCGAACATGTCAGCAATTGGTTCATGCGCGCCTCATTCGCCCGAGCCGATGTGTTCCTTCAGCAGCACATTTTTCAGATCGAACACGCCGTCGGTGACGATACGGTCGCCTTCCTGTACGCCCCGCCGGATTTCGATCCAGCCGCCGCCTTCTCGGCCGGCCTCGATCGGCACGAAGCGGTAGCCCTCTCCGGTTTCGATGAAGAGCCCACGGGTGTGCTCGATGGTGGTCACGGCGGTGACGGGAACGGTGAGCACCGGGGGACCGGACCAGACGAATGCCACCTCGACATATTCTCGTGGCTTCAGCTGTCCCGTACGATTGGCCACTTCGAACCGGGCGCGAATGGTTCGGGTGGTCTCATCGGCAACCGGCGCAAGGTACGTGAGGGGTGCGACGACAGCTTCGCCGTCCTTCGGCGTAATCGTGCCGGAGTCGCCTTCCTTAACCTTGCGAGCCTGTTCGATGGGCAGATTGGCAAAGACCCAGACACGGCCGGTATCGACGATTTCGAACAACTCGTCGCCGGGACCGACCCCCTGTCCGCGCACCGCGTTCTGAGTGACTACGGTGCCCGCAATGGGAGCGGTAAGGGTATAGAGGTGCCGCTCTTCGTGTTGTCCACGGTCGAGTTCCGCGGTCGAGACTCCCATGTTGGTGAGTTTTTCGCGAATGTGTTGGAAGCGTGCCCGCGTTTCCAGGTACAGACCCTTGTCCTCGATCAGCTTGCGTTCCGTGACGATGTCGTCTGCGCGCAATTTCTGTGTCCGGCGAAAACCGTTTTCGGCCACCTCCGCCTGCGCCTTCCCGACCAGGTATTCCTCGATCAGTTGATCGAGTTGCAGGCTGCCGATGGCGATGAGCGGCTGGCCCTGTTTCACTCGATCACCCAATTGCACGTGGATTTGTTCCACCTGGCCGCCGATGCGGGACGTGATCTTGGCCACCTGCTTGAGGTCGATGGCGACCTCGCCTGGAGCGGTGACCTGTTCTGGAAGGGCCCTGAGGGCGGCAGGTTGTGTGCGGATGCGTGTCTGCACCGCCGGTGGAGGATGGAGGGTGCTCCTGTTGCCGGTGGCTGCCGGTGCCCCTCCGCTCGTGGCTGCGTGCGGCGGCTGAGCTCCCTGGTCGTTGCAGGCCGAAAGCAGCCAGAGCAGCGCGGGCACGATGCCGATCGCCGTCAATCGTCTAGTCATTGCTGCACTCCGATGGTCGGTTCACTCTGCGATCGGCAGTCATAATGAGGTTCCCAGTGCACGCTCCAAACGGGCCAAGGCGATGGAGAGGTCGGCCCGCACCTGGGCATATTCGAGTTGGGTCTGTCGGAACACCCGCTGCGCGTCCAGCACGTCCAGAAGACTGGCTGCGCCATGGCGGAAACTCGTGCGTGCCAGCGTCAGCGTCTGCTCGGCCTGTTTGAGCAAACCGGTTTCGAAGAGGGAGAGCTGCTCCTGCGCCGTGTGTACCTCCTGAGTATGTTGGGTGATGGCCTGCTCTAATTCCTGTTGCGCCCGCACCCGTTCCGCGTCGGCCCGATGTTTGGCGCCGAGTGCGGATTGAATTTCGCCTTGTCGCCGGTACCAGAGCGGAAGGGGCAGGGCCAGGCCGGCTGTGACGGATTCATCCCCCGCCTCGCGATGGTAACTGCCGATGACGCTGACATTGGGCACACGGGCCTCGCGCTCGAAGCGCAGCGTGTGGTCGGCCTGCTCCTGTAGTTTGCTGACACGTCGAATGGCCGGGTGTTGTTCCAATGCCTGCGCCGCCAACCCGTCTGTATCGATGCCCTGCCTGGGCCGGTGAAAGTCGCCTCGAACGGAAAAGTCCTTGCCGAGCGATCCGGCCGTGAGGGTATTCAGACGCGCCTTGGCCACCAGCAACGCATTGTGTGCCCTGGCCACTTCCTTCTTGGCCTTCTGTACCTCGACTCCGGCTTTCAAGCTGTCGAAGGAGGTGGCTTCGCCGGCCGCCACACGCGCCTGCACCGTGCGCAAGACCTCTTCCACATTCATCACATTCTGGGTGGCCAGGTCGACATCGCGTTGGCCGAAGAGGAGGTGGTAGAACGCAATTTTTACATCGGCGAGTAGCGAGAGGCGGGCGTCTTCCAGAGCGGCATTGGCTCCGGCCACACCGGCATCGGCTGCCTCCTGGCGGGCCTGGCGTTTGCCCGTCCATTCAAGCGGTTGTTCCACGGTGAACGTCCGCTCGGTGACATGCGTTCCGGTACTCGGGTCACGAATCGCCCCGCGCCCGGCGATACCGGTGATGGACGGATTGGGATAGGCGCCGGCCGCGATCTGTTGACCCTGGCTTTGTTTGACGAAGCCCTCGACTCCGGCCAGCGTGGGATTGTGCCGCATGGCCAGGGCAAGAATGTCGGGCAGTGCGTATGCGGTGGGGCTGGTTTCTCCGGCCCAGGTTGTCTGGTCAGGCAGGCCAAGCCCGGCTGTGCCGACCAGGACGATGGAAAGAAGCACACGACAGATCATGGATGGTTCCTCCCTGTGCGTGATATCGCGATAGAGGGTCAAACGAAGGATGCTTGGCAGGGTGCCGAACACGTCCGCGAGGGGCGTTCCCGTGTCACGCCGAGGTTCACCGTACCGCGAGTCCCCCGTTCGCCTCGTCGTTCGCCACGGTCTTGCCGGCTAACCCTGTTGCGCATCCGGTGGTTGATCCGAACGCAACACTGCGCGCGAAGACCGGCGCGGGCTGTGACGACACAAGCGAGTGTGTTCGCAACCTGTCAGGCGATGGGGAGGGACGGTGGCGCACGTGCGGGAATATCGACGAGGGCCGGCGTGAGAGCGGGAGGAGCCCAGGTGTCCTCGTAAGGCTGGTGATGGGGCACAGGATCGGGGCGCAGGTGATGGGCAAGAACGAACACCTGCGTCGACGTAGGCTTGATCGGTTTGCGCTCGGTCGCGTCGTTGAGCAGGGAGAAGCTTAATTCGGGATCTGTCGTCCAGGCATGCGCCCCGGCGACGGTGAACGTCGCACCTGTCTCCTCGCCGGCCGGGAGCGCCGACCCTTCCCGAGCTTCGCCGAACTCGCTCTCCACGTCACCCGAGAAGACGGTATGGATCGCCACGGCATGTACATGTCCGGCCTCTCCATGATGCGGATGGGTCTCGGGGTGAATATGGAAGAGGGGAAGTGCGAGCAACCACAACACCGCCCACCCACGCAACAGGTGGTCGATTCGAGGACATTGCACGGAGAGGAGTCGCACGAGAGACCGCATGGTGAGCAAACGCTATCATAGGCGGCTCATCACATCAAGCAACGGTACGGAAGTGAAACGGGCGTGACCGTCACGTTCTCGGGCAATGCACCTTCTTCGAACGCGGCGTTCTGCAGACGCCAGACTTGAACTTAACTTCCCTGTTGTGCGCATATGCACGGCTGTGCGTGGATGCACGTGAATCAGGGCGGGGGCTTGTGGCCGTCCGGACCGGCAGCAAGTGCATTCCCTCATTTTTCGCATTTCACAGGATTTCGCGTCCGGTTGCACCCTAGGCCCTGTTCTTGCTGATGACGCCGCGCAGAGTATGTGTGTTAAGGAGACCTTGGCGTTATGGATGGTATCTTTCCACTGCTGACAATCTTTGCGCCTCTGCTGGGCACTCTGCTGATCGCTCTCTTCCATCGGGAGCTTGGAGAGCGTGTTGCACGCCTCGGCATCGGGGCGCTCTGGTGTTCAGCGTTGACCTCACTGATCACCCTCGCTCTGGTGTTGTACGAGGACCCGATCCGTCTCACGATCCTGGGCGCGCCCTCGGGACCGTTGACCTATACGATTCTCATCGATCGCCTGGCCGGCGTCATGATGGTGCTGATCAGCCTCGTCAGCCTGATCATCCATGTGTACTCCGAGCGGTACATGGTGGGTGACCCCGGCTACACCCGGTTTTTTGCGTTGTTGGGAGGCCTGACCTCGGTGCTGTTGAGTCTGGTCAGCAGCGGCAATCTGCTCTGGCTGTTCGTCTGCTGGCATTTGGTGACATGGTTGCTTGCGTCGCTGTTGGTGTGTAACCCGGCGAGTCGTCCGGCCAGGGAAGCGGGACGCACGACGTTCTGGGTGCAATCGCTCGGCGATGCCGCGTTTTTCCTGGCGTTGTTGGCGCTCTACGGCGCGACCGGTACCCTGGATCTGACCGAGCTGTTTGCCCGCTTGCAGGCAAGCCCTGCGACGCTCACACTCTGGCCGGGCTGGCACACGGAGCTGGATGTCGCCCTGGTCGCGACTCTGCTGTTCCTGGTATCGGTCATGACGAAGTCGGCCCAGTTTCCGTTTCATTTGTGGTTGATCGGCACGATCGAGGCGCCGACGCCGGTGTCCGCCCTGATGCACGCGGGAATCGTGAATGCCGGCGGCTTTCTCGTCAATCGCCTCGCCCCCCTGTTCGGGATGGCGCCGACGACCCTCCATCTGATGTTTGTGATCGGCGGTGTGACGGCGTTGGTCGGCGCCAGCGCAATGCTGACGCAAACGAGCGTCAAGCGTCGGCTCGTCTATTCGACCATGGGACAGATGGGTTACATGGTCATGGAGTGCGGGTTAGGCGCCTTTGCCCTGGCAGTGTTCCATCTCTGCGCGCACGGCCTGTTCAAGGCCACGTTGTTTCTCAATTCGGGTTCTGTCATTCATAAGGCCAGGAAGGAATTCAAATTACCGCCGGCCGCCAAGGTGGATGAGGCTCATAGCTTTTCACCGATGACTTGGACGACCGGCCTGGTTGCCACTTTGGTGCTGCCGCTGGCGATCCTGCTCGTCGCGCACGGGGTCGTGAGTATTCCGTTGCAGGATGCGCAGGGGGCGGTGATCTTTCTCTTCTTCGGGTGGGTGACGACCTCGCAAGCGATGTTCACGTTGTACCGACTCCACACCGGGGCCTCTTGGACCGTGTCGCTGACCATGCTGGGAGCACTGGCGTTTATCGGCCTCACCTACCTCTGGGCCGGCGAGGCGTTTACCCATTTTCTGTACCCGGCCCACGATGCCGCGGAAGGTTTCATGCGTGCCGCCGAGTGGAATCGTTCGTTGTTTGATGCGGTGGTGGGTGTGACCGTCATGTTGATCCTTGCGGCATGGGGGATGATTTACGGCAAAGCCAGAGGCGTCAAATTTCTCATGCCGGCCTGGATGGAACAATTGCGCGCACGGGCCTACGTGATGTTTCTGAACGGCCTCTATGTCGAGGATTTGGTTCGTATGATCGGTCGAGCTGCGTTTCGCCGGTAATCTGCGGGGGACCGGAGCCGAATGGAGTCGATGCATGGCACTTGAACGACGCATTTTCACCGATGCAGAGCGGATGGAATTGCGGTCTCACGTGGAACTGGCGGGAGAGGCCATTGCCTCCTACTGGCCTATGCGGACGTTCATCCACCATAACCCGTTGCACGGCTTGGAAGAGCTTCCCTTCGATCAGGCCGTGAAGCGCGGTGAGCAACTCCTCGGGGGCAGGGGGTATCTTCCAAGCGCGCTCTATCGTCGCTATCTGGCCGAGGGCCGGATCCGCCCGGAAGATGTGACGCAGGTCCTAGCTCCGCTTGCAGGGGATCGCCGCGTGACCTTTGCCGGACGCCCGTTATCGCACCTGGAAGTGCTGCGATTGTCCATGATGCATGGGCTCACCGATCCGGCCCTCGATTCGCCGGTCTCCGATGAGGCGACGGATCACCTCGCGGCCTGGCTTACGCAGTCGGTCGGCGAAACCCGGACCATGCAGCCGGAATCGCTCCTCCCCTGGGAGCCCCTCGATCTCTGCTCGCAGGAGACCCTGTCCGGCTGGTGCGATCGCACGTTAGGGACGTCGATCGTGTCGGACATCAACGAGCAGATGGTGAAATGGTGCGGGGTGTTTTTGGACGAAGGAGAAGCGTCCTGGGTCATGCCGGAACGGCAGCATACGTTTTATCGCTCGTGGAAACGATTGGCGCGGTACGATGCCGGTCTGCGGTTGTTGGGTGTGGGGGAAGCCGCACAAAAAATCGACGCCATGGACGATCGACCTGAGGAGGGGGTGCTTCATAGTCTGACGGCGATGGGCATTCCCAAGCCAGCCTGGGAGTCGTATTTCGCCCTGCACCTGGCAGCCTTGCCAGGGTGGACGGGGTATATCAAATGGCGATCGGAAGAGCCGCATTACCCCTGGCAGGCACGGTATCCCATCGACCTCGTGAAGTATCTGGCCGTACGATTGTTCTATG
The DNA here is from genome assembly GCA_019638775.1 of Fimbriimonadaceae bacterium. Classification (NCBI taxonomy): domain Bacteria; kingdom Bacillati; phylum Armatimonadota; class Fimbriimonadia; order Fimbriimonadales; family Fimbriimonadaceae; species Fimbriimonadaceae bacterium. The sequence continues at coordinate 7,230 of JAHBTD010000019.1, forward strand.
AACGGGAATTCGTCGACCTGCAGTGCCGGCAGCGGCTGGGTATCCCGGGGCAGGTTGAGGCCGTCCGTGGCCACATCGAGCAGGCTCCTTACGGCCATTGGCTGAGGCGGAAGGTGGTGGACGGAGGCCTGGCGGGAGCGGTGGCCGCCGAGGTGCACGGGTGGCAGAGACAACACCACAGGGCCACTCAGGAGGAGTGGAATGAGTTCGGGCGGCAAGTCTATGACCGGACTGCCGGGGCGCGCCGCGCCGAGATCTTCAGGCGGGACGCTCGACGAGTGTCGGCCCTTGCCGCCGCCGTGGGTGTCGATCCCGAGCTGGTCACCCAGACCTCGCCGTCGGATGTGCTCACCGTTCTGAACTGGTTGGACGGCTTTCCTGCCGGGCAGCAGAGCCAACGCTGGCTGGAGGCGTTTGAAACACGACAACGTGTGGCGGTGGTCGGACAGCTGAGCGGAGTGGCGAGGCAACTACGGGACAGTGACGGCCGCGCTACGGCCGGTGCTCCTGCGCGACCGCTCGCACAAATGGTGTTCTGTATCGACGTACGATCCGAAGTGTTCCGTCGGCACCTCGAACAGCTCGGCGGGTACGAGACCCTGGGCGTGGCCGGTTTTTTCGGCATTCCCGTGAAGTACCAGGCATTCGGAGAAGAACTTCCCGTGACGCATGCCCCCGTGCTGTTGAAGCCGAAGAATCATATCCGTGAGATTCCTCGAAGCTACCATGGGACGGCGGCGAGCCGGCATCGGTTGTTCGCCAAACTGAGTCATGCCGGCCACCATCTGTTGCACGATCTCAAGGAAAACGTCATCACCCCCTATGTCATGGTGGAAGCCCTGGGGTGGTTTTTCAGCGTGCCGTTTTTTGGGAAGACCCTCTTCCCGCTCTGGTATCACCGCCTCACGACCTGGGTGAAGGGCTTGTGGCTGCCGCCGTTGGCGACCACCCTGACGATCGACAAATTAAGCCGCGAAGAGGCGCAGGAAATGGTGGCGGTGGAACAGCGCGCGGCCATTCGTGCTGCGCTGCGGCAGGCGTTCCCCGAACTCGGTTCCGCGATCACCCCCTCGTTGATCGATAACATCAGGCTCGGCGTCATGGAGCATCATGATGATCAGGGGAATCAAGATGTCGCCGCCAGTCTGGGAATGACCGTTGCCCAGGTCGAGGCCCTGTACGAACGGTTCCGTCGTGAATACACGCTGACGGCCCGAGGCCTCTCCTCCCGGCTTCAGCGCATCACCCAGCATGGATTCTCCGTATCCGAGCAGGCCTACGGCGTGGAGGCGGCACTTCGACTCATGGGCTTCACGTCGGGGTTCGCACGCTTAGTCGTGATGTGCTCCCATGGCAGCACGTCGGACAACAATCCCTACGAATCCGCACTGGACTGCGGCGCTTGCGGAGGCAACAGCGGTCTCCCCAATGCGCGGGCCTTTGCGGCGATGGCGAATAATCAGGCCGTGCGCAAGGTGTTGGAGTCTCGCGGCATCAAGATTCCCGGCGATACGCATTTTGTGGCCGCGCAGCACGACACGACCCGCAATGATGTCCGGATCGTCGACTTGGAAGATGTGCCGGCCACACATCGTAAGGACCTGGTGCGGTTGCTGGACGACCTCCGCGAGGCGGGCGAGCAGGCCGCCCACGAACGGGGGATGGCCTTGGATGGACCGGTCGTTCAGGCCAAGCGCAAAGATCCATACGTCAGAGCCAGCCGGAGAAGCGTCGATTGGGCACAGGTTCGTCCCGAGTGGGGATTGTCGAAGAATAATCTGTTGATCATCGGGCGACGGGATCTCACGCGGCCCTTGAACCTTCAGGGGCGGGCATTCCTCCATTCGTACGACTATCGACAAGACGACTCGGGGAAACTCCTGGAAGCCATCATGACCGCGCCGCTGATCGTGGCTCAATGGATCAACATGGAGCACTATTTCTCGACGGTCGACAACGAGGTCTACGGGAGCGGGAGCAAGGTGTATCACAACATCGCCGGGCGGGTGGGGGTCATGACCGGAGCGAGCAGCGATCTTCGACTGGGTCTTCCGGCGCAGACCGTGCTGGATGGACCGCGCCCCTATCATGAGCCGATGCGCTTACTCACCGTGATCGAGGCGCCACGCGCCCGCGTCGAATCGGTGATCGCGAAACATCCCGGACTCGAACGGTTGTTTCAGAACGAGTGGGTGACGCTGGTGGTCTGTGAGCCGAACGAGGCGACGTTCTATCATTTCGACATCATGCAGGGATGGCGACCCGTGTCGGAAGCAGCGGACATGAGGCAGGCCTGTGAGGGGAATTCGATCGGGGCGGCCGACGCCGTGGCATCCGTTGTCCCGATGGAGGGTGTGGAACCGCATCACGGCGAAGCATCGGCCGCCTCACGCCCGCCAGGCACGGCAGAATGAAATGAGGATCGATAGTGTGGGGGAGCGAAAGATGTCGAATAGAGGAGGAGAGGGGGACCGGAGTATGTTGACGTTGCATCCGATGAAAGAAATCCGCATCGTGGTCGAGGGCGAGCACCTCAAGTTAGTGACGAATCTGCTCGATCGAGTCGGCGCCACCGGCTACACGATCATCAACAACGTTTCGGGTAAAGGACATCACGGGTTTCACGAAGGGCACTTGCTGTTCGACGACACGAGCAGCCAGGTGATCGTGTTCACCGTTGTGCCGGAAGAGCGCATCGAGCCGATTCTGGCTGGATTGGGCCCGCTCTTTCACAAACATTCCGGCGCCATGTTCGTCAGTGATGTCGCGGTGACGCGGCGGGATCATTTTGTGGGCCAGTAGCAGGCCTCGGTCACGGAGGCTCACCCTGGACGGGCAAAGACCCGCCGGGTGGACTGACCCGGCATGTCTGAGCCTGCCGAGTGAAGCTCGAGTCTGTTCCAACAAGCGCGACCGTCATGGCCTCTACCCATCGTAAGCGTGCCAAGATCTCCAGGCCGGTCGGGGCGGAACTCGCCGCCGCCGAGGTGCTGGCCTGGCTGAGCGACTGTATCCACGGCGGCCTCTGTTTCGTCTGCCGAGGCCTTCTCATTTTCGAAAATTCACAATTCGCCGAGTTGGTGAAACGTGCGCCGTCCCCGGCGGAAGGGATGGAACATGCCCTGCGGAGACGCCTTCTGGATGACGCGATCGAATGGAATACGAGAGCGTTGGGGGCCAGAAAGACGGCCGAATACACGCTGGAGACTCAGCACGGCGGGCGCCTCTACTATGCCTGCCGTTTTAATGTGGTGCCCTACCGCGGGGAACGCGGTGTGCTGATGGTATTGGAAGATGTGACCGAGCGGATTGCGCTCGCACAGGAGGCGGCGCACGTCGCACGGTTTCATTCGGCGTTGGCGCGTATCGGGACTCTGGCGGTCAGCGGCCTCTCGGCCCAGGCGTTGATGAATGAGGCGGTGCGGGAAACAGCGGCCGCGCTGGAAGTGGAACTCTGCAAGATCTTGGTGCCGCGCGAGCGGGACAGCCATCTGTACATCATGGCGGGGGTCGGGTTGCAGACGGATCTTATCGGCAAGCTCACCATCGAAGGCGGCACGCATTCCCAAGCCGGCTACGCGATCAGAGAACGGGTGCCGGTCGTGGTCGACGACCTCCGGCAAGAGACACGATTTTCACCGTCCAGGTTGCTCACCGAACATGGCGCGGTCTCGGGGATGTGTGTGCCCATGCTGGTTCAGGACAAGGTCTACGGGGTGATGACGGCCCATTCGAAGCGGGTCCGCAAGTTCAGTCAGCAGGAGCAGGAGTTTTTGTGCACCATGGCCAACACCATCGGGACGGTCCTGGAGCGGCGATGGCATGAAGAAACGCAGATGGATTTTTATCATCGCCTCTTTTCCTCCGCGGAGGACGGTGTGATGATGACCGACACCACCGGCCGAATTTTGGAATGGAATCCGGCTCTGGAGCGCATGACCGGGTGGACGCGCGAAGAGGCCCTGGGGAAGCGCCCGACCATTCTGAAGTCCGGGAAGCAACCGCCGGAATTCTACGAGCGGTTGTGGGCCTCCATTCGCTCCGGCCACCCCTTCGTCGAACGCTTTGTGAACAGACGAAAAGACGGGTCCGAGTTCTTGGTGTGGGAACGTGTCAGCCCGGTCAAGGCCTTCGACGGGACGACCCAGTATTTCATGGCGATTCTGACCGATCTCAGCGAGCGGGAACAGATGTTGGAAGCTCTTCGTCACACAGAGCAGGTGAAACTAGTCGGTCAGCTTGCCGGCGGTATTCTGCACGAGGTGCGCAACCCCCTCATCGGGTTGGGCAGTTTGGCCACACATCTGGCCGAACAGGTGTCCCTTCCGCAGGACGCTCGCGACCGGTGCCGGCTGATCGCGCGGGAGGCGGCTCGGATCGATGAACTCTTGGAATCGCATCTGGGACAGTTGCGGCCCAGGCCGTTCGATATCGCTCCCTGCGACATGGCGTCGGTGCTGGAGGATACACTGACGTTGCTCCGTCCGAACTTAGTCAAGCACCAGATTCTGATCAGGAGCTCGGTTGCGTCCGACCTGCCGGCCGTCGAAGCATCGAGGGCCCATATTTTACAAGTGTTCTTGAACATCGCGATGAATGCCATCGATGCCATGCCGAACGGCGGTCACGTGCATGTGACGCTCGTGCCGGACATCCGGCGCGTGCCTGGGGTGTTGATGCGATTTGCGGATACGGGCAAGGGGATACCGGCCGAGGACTTGGGACGGATCTACGAACCATTTTTCACGAACGGGAAGGCGAAAGGGGTAGGCCTCGGACTCACGATCACCAGAGACATGGTGGAGCGTCATCATGGTCAACTCATCATTCAAAGTCCCCCGGGGAGCGGCGCCGTGGTTGACGTGTGGCTGCCCCTGAAGCACGAGGTCTCGTAGGATGCGAAGCCAATTCCTGCCCGGGGACGGTCGGCCCGTGATGGGCGATCACTCTCGTCGATACGAGGACGTGTAACATGGCGTGGCATTTGTTGCTGTTGGAAGATGAGGCCTCCGTTCGCGAAGCTTTTGCATTACGGTTGCGAGACCAGGGCTATGTGGTCCAGACGGCCGGGTCCGGTGAGGAGGCGTTCGGCTTGCTCCGTTCGTTCGAGCCGGATGTGCTGGTCGTTGATCTGGTGATGCCCAATCTGTCCGGCCTGGATGTGCTGGCCCGAGTGAAACAGACGTCGCCGACACTGCCGGTCATCGTGCTGACGGCCAGGGGGACGGTCAAAGATGCGGTCGAAGCCATGCGGCTTGGCGCGTTCGATTTTGTGGCGAAGAGCATCGATATGGATGATCTGCTCCACACGCTGCGACGGGTGACGGAGTTCCTGACCCTTCAGCGTCAGGTGCAGTTGCACAGCGGCCAGGATGCCGCGCGGTATGCGTTGGATCGGGTGATCGCCAAGAGTCCGGTTACGAAGACCTTCCTGGCCCAGGTGCAGGAACTCGTGCGCAACGATCGTGTGACGGTGCTGTTACAAGGTGAAACAGGAACCGGCAAGCAATACATGGGGCGGGTGATCCATTACAACAGTGCGCGTGGAACCAAACCCTGTGTGGAGGTCGACTGCCCCTCGATTCCCAGGGACCTGTTCGAAAGCGAGCTGTTCGGGCACGAGAAGGGGGCATTCACGGGTGCAGCGGGCCGGAAATGTGGGTTGATCGAAATGGCCGAAGGGGGCACTGTCTTCTTCGACGAAATCGGGGATCTTCCGCTGGGGTTACAAGCCAAGTTACTGCGTGTGATCGAAGAGCGGTCGCTGCGCCGGGTCGGAGGTATGACGACGATGCCCGTCGACGTGCGCTTCATGGCCGCGACCAACCGTGATCTCAAATCAGCCGTCGCGAAGGGGGAGTTTCGGGAGGACCTCTATTTTCGTCTGAACGTGGTGATGCTGACCGTTCCTCCCTTACGCGCGCGTCCGGAAGACATTATTCCCCTTGCCGAACACTGTCTTCTCCGGTCGGCGTTGGCGCTGAAAAAACCTGTGCGGGAGTTGACCGACTCCGCCAAGCAGGTGCTTCAGGCGTATCATTATCCCGGAAATGTACGGGAATTAAGCAACCTCATCGAACGAGCGGTGATCTTCTGCAACGGCCCATCGCTCGATGCCGCTCATTTTCCGAACGACGTGTCTGCGGCGGTGGCGCCCATGACGGTCCCAGGGGTCGCGCCGGCTGCGGGACCGGCCGCCGAGGCCGATCCGCTCATGGTTCACGTGTCGTTTAAGGTTGGCGAGCGTTCGTTGACCGATCTCGAAGACGCCATCATTCATGCGGTGTTGGAGCGGGCCGACGGCAATAAAACTCTCGCAGCGAAGTATCTGGGAATCACACGCTGGATGCTCGACCGGCGGCGCAAGGCGTAAGGGCGTTCCAGCGGCCCCGCGTCCTACGCCCATCTGTTCCCCCCCCCGCATATCCTCTCCAGCCGAATGAACCCTGCCGAGCCGCGCGTGAGTGCGCAGGCACACGCGTGTGCGGACCGAGTCTGCTCGCGCACGGGGTCGATCGAACCAGGACGGCCGGATCTGATCCGGTCCCGTCGGACCTATGGCGACCTACCCTGTGTTCCGACTGTCCTCGTCCGTGCGGTCGGTCGTCCTTGGTGCGGGCCAAGGCGTCTTGGTAGCAGGAACTTATCTTGCAGAACCGGTCTTGTAGCCGCTCGGATGCGATCGAGATGCGCTTTCGAGATCGCGTCGGGGAGTAACGTTCAATCGATTTCATCGTGCGCCACAAGGAGACGGCATGCGACATCTGCGCGACCTGGAGGATCAGAGCGTCTACATCTTGCGTGAGGCGTATAAGCATTTCGATAACCTCGCTATGTTGTGGTCCATGGGGAAGGATTCGACGGTCCTCTTATGGCTGGCGCGCAAAGCCTTTTTCGGCCATGTGCCCTTTCCATTGGTACACATCGATACCGGCTACGAGATGCCGGAATTGATCGAGTATCGAGATCGGTTGTGCCGTGAATGGAGGCTGAATCTCGTGGTGGGTCAGAACAGGGAGGCACTGGCCGACGGGATGGGGCCTGACCGGGGCCGGGTGGCCTGTTGCACCGCCATGAAAGTCGAGGCGCTGAAACAGACCATCGCGCGCCACGGGTTCTCCGCGATCATCCTCGGCATTCGCGCGGATGAGGAAGGCACACGGGCCAAGGAACGGTACTTCTCCTTGCGCGGCAAGGATGGCGAATGGAATTTTCGCGACCAGCCGCCTGAGCTCTGGGATCAATACCAGACGATGTTTCCTCCTGGTTCTCATATTCGAGTCCATCCCCTGCTCGATTGGACCGAACTCAACATCTGGGAATATCTTGACCACGAGCGCATTGAGCTGCCGACGCTTTATTTCGACCGGGGTTCCGGCACCCGATTCAGAAGCTTGGGTTGCGTGCCCTGCACCGGTACGGTTTCCTCCTGCGCCACAACGATCCCGCACATCATCACGGAGTTGCGCCTCACCACGACTGCTGAACGAGCCGGCCGTGCCCAAGACGAAGGGCGCGGAATGGAGACCCTGCGTAAGCTCGGCCACATGTAGCGCTCTGCACCTCCGTCAGGCAACGATCCTGTTCCGGCGCCGCACGGGTCGAGATCTGTCATGGACGTGCGAGGCTGCACGTGCGTGTACCCTTGCACGATCGAGCCTGGCAGACGGTCGTCGACGCAATCGAGGCCACACTGCGGAATCCGTCCGTTCCTGAGAATTCGAATGGAAACCCTGTCTCTCGCCGCGAGTGATCGACATGGCCTCGTTTTTGCTCTTTCCCGATAGAGAAGGTGAGGGCACGGCATGAACACAACGAACGGTGTGGATATGCGGTATACCGACGCGCAGCGAATGGAGTTACGGACCTATGTCAGCTTGGCTGGAGATGTCATCGCCAAGGTTTGGCCGATGACATCGGTGATCGCGCGAAATCCGCTCCAAGGGTTGGAAGATCTGAGCTTTGAGGACGCTGTTCAACGCGGGGAACAACTATTCGGCGGAGCGGGCACGCTGTCTTCCGATGCCTTTCGAGAAGCATTCCGAAGCGGTCGTATCCAGGCGCGGCATCTTGAGGCGGTCTTGCAGCCGCTCGCGACCGACCGGCACATCACCTTCGGTGGTCAGGTATTTTCCCATCGAGATGTGCTGCGTGCCGTGATGGTGGCGAACGGGCGCGTAACTCAGTTGCGTGGCGGAGAAGCAACGGCTGAGCCTTCGGGGAAGGACGCCGAGGTCATGCTCGCAAACGTGACCGAGTGGTTATGCAGAGAGTGTCCGTCGGAAGCACGGGAACCTACGGAGCCGGGCGTCCCCGGCGCCAGTGAGGAAGGGCCTTCCGAAGAAACAATGGCCGGGTGGTGCGATCGAACGCTCGGTACCGATATCACGGAGCAGATGAATCGCCAGATGATCAAGTGGTGCGCGGCGTTCTGCGACGAGGGTGATGCGGCCTGGCCCATGCCGAGGCGAGAAGAGACGTTCTTTCGGGCATGGAAAGCCGCGGCGCGATATGACCTCAGCCTCAGATGCCTAGGCGTCGAGGAGGTGTCGTCGAAAATTCTGGCGCTCGCCGACCGTCCTGAAGACGTCCTGCTTGAATCGCTGGAGATGCTGCAGGTGCCCCACTCAACCTGGCAGGAGTACTTGTCGCTGCATCTGGCCGCACTGCCGGGCTGGGCGGGGTTCATCAAGTGGCGTGAAGAGCAGGATGCGCATGCCTGGCAGCTTGCCTATCGCATCGATCTCGTGAAGTATCTCGCCGTCCGGTTGTTTTATGAGCGAGAGCTGGTCGCGACGGCTTGCCGCAGGTTGCTGGGCAGTGAGGGA
>JAHBTD010000020.1 GCA_019638775.1 Fimbriimonadaceae bacterium
GGTCCTGCAAACATGCGCCATATCCCACCAAGACCTTCCCGTCCACAATGGGATCTCGCTGCCCTGCTCGATTACGGATCCTCAATTCCTCAATGCCTTGTTCCGACATGGCTCCCCCCTTCTCATCGTGTATTACCAGACCATTGTCTCAGCCATACACAGGAGTAGGTCATATCCAAGCTCCTTCTGCCGCCCACACCCTCACTCATTTAGACATCGGTAATACAAAGATATCGACTAAGTCGAAATCAGAACAACCCGGAGAGCCATGGAGATCACGACAAAAATGTTGGCCCAGCCCAGAGATAACCAAGATGCCGATAGACACGCCCTCACCCCCGAGCCGCGCCAGCTCGTAACGGCCAGAGGAACACATCGGAACCTGCCGAATCGCCGGACAGGCTATACCCAGAAAGCCACGATAGGCGGGCACAAGCTCTATATCAGGACAGGAGAGTATGAAGACGGAACTCTGGGGGAAATCTTCCTGGACATGCACAAAGAAGGTGCCGCATTTCGTAGTCTCATGAACTGCTTTGCAATCGCGATATCCTTAGGACTGCAATACGGCGTTCCGCTCGAAGAATTCGTTGAATCCTTCACGTTGATGCGCTTCGAACCTAACGGACCGGTATCGGGACACGATCAAATCAAGATGGCCTCGTCCATCCTCGACTACATCATGCGTGATCTGGCGATCAACTACCTCGACAGACAGGACCTCGCTCATGTCCAGGTTACTCATGACGACCTCCGGGGAGACTCCGTCAAACCCTATGCCAAATCCACAAACCACCAAACACGGCAAGAATCTTCATCGCTCAACACCATGGCCTCGCACCCAACAAACGACATTGAAGAAGCCCGAATCAAAGGCTACGAGGGCGACCCGTGCCCAGAGTGTCATCGATTCACTCTCGTCCGACGGGGCACGTGTCGAACATGCTCAACATGCGGGAGCTCCACGGGTTGCAGCTGAACCTAGCTAAGACAGTCCCTTTACTCAGATCACACGGAGTGTCTATGTCAGTCCCACTGCCCACCCCTCCACACAACATCTGGCTCCAACGGTTCAAACGCCTTGCTCAGTTGACCGCCTCGCTCAATTCCGAAGACCCCCGCTTCCCCATCATCATGACACTACTCGATAAGTGTGATCGCGACTACCGGACAGACAACCATGCCTCGTTTATCGAGACCGGCAAACGCATTCGTTCCCTCATGGACACCCCAATCACCAGCTAATACCTACCCCAGAAACGACCGCGCCACCAGCGTGCCTCTAACACCATTTCATGGATCACGACCTCTTACCCTCCGAACCCAAAAGGATCCACATGTCAGAACAATACCCGCTGGCCATCGATTTTCGTACTGCCAGAAACGTCAGTGTGCCGCTTATTGCCGTCAACTCACTGGACCCAGCCGCCACCATGCGAGCCCTTGCCTGGTCATTGGTCAATGTCGCAAGCGCCTCCCAAGCTGATACCGACAACGAATTCGGCCTCCATGCTTTCCCAATACTAAAATGGGATATTGGGCATGGCCTGATCCCGCTCAATGAGGAGGGTAAGAACTGGCATACCCAAAATGTCGGGCCCTCCAAACAAAATACGACCATCAACCCTGCAGAAGCCCTCCGCGTCCTCGAAAAGGTGCCGCAACGGACACTGACATTCATCCTGAACGGACACCGCTACCTCTCAAACGATTTCTTCATTCAAGGCCTCTGGAATTGCCGCGACCTCTACAAGACGAACGGAAGTACGATCGTCCTCCTGGGTATCGGATTTAAACTGCCACCGGAGCTCGCCAATGACGTGGTGCTCCTAAACGAGCCGCTCCCGACGGCCACACAGCTGGAATCCATTGTCAAAGAGCAGCTCTCAGCAGCATCGCTGCCATTACCCGATCCTGCCACATTGGCCAAGGCCGTCGATGCCACGCTTGGCCTTGGGGCCTTCACCGCCGAACAGGAAGTCGCTCGGTCCATGCAAGCGAGCGGACTTAACGTGGACAAATTGTGGGAACGCAAGCGACAGATCATCGATGCGACACCAGGACTCAGCGTCTGGCGAGGAGGGAGCAGCTACGCGCAAATCGGGGGAGTCGCTACCATCAAACACTTCCTCAAACAGGTTTTGGTCTCCAAACGCGCTCCCCGCTGCATCGTCTGGCTAGACGAGATTGAAAAAAGCCTCTCCGGATCCACTGGACAAGCCTCAGATACATCAGGCGTCTCTCAGGCTTTACTCGGCATTCTTCTGAGCTACATGCAGGACCACCAGGCCTCAGGTTTACTCCTCGTCGGCCCCAACGGCACCTCGAAGAGTGCCATTGCGAAAGCCACGGGAGCCGAGGCGAACATCCCCACCATCGCCTTAGACATCTCTGGTCTCAAGTCCTCACTGGTAGGCTCAAGTGAACAACAGATGCGGCAAGCGCTGAATGTCATCTCAGCTATCTCTCAGGACAAAGCCTGCTTTATCGCCACGTCCAACAACATCAGTCAGCTACCACCCGAACTCATCCGTCGGTTCGGCTATGGCACCTGGTATGTGGATCTCCCCAGTCAGGATGAGCGCGAGGCGATCTGGAACATCTACTTCGCCAAGTTCGGTCTCGCCGCCGACACAGACCGACCGAATGATCACAACTGGACAGGCGCAGAAATCGAGCGCTGCGCTCGGCTCAGTTGGGAACTCTCAATGCCACTGTCCGAGGCAGCCAAGTACATCGTTCCCACGGCCATCAGTGCAAAGGAAAGCATCAAGGCACTCGAAGCACAGGCGCATCAGACTTATCTGAGTGCGAACCGTGAGGGCGTTTTTGACCAGAACCGAGACACGCCGCATCACACACGTCCTCGCACCATTACCCTGGCGCAATAAGCCAGCGCTGTCGCCTAGAGAAAAGGAACACGCCATGCCCTGCTATCTCGAACAAAGAGTCTCGGTGGAGTTGAATATGGCCGATGTCCCCCTCCTCATCTCCGCGGGATCTTCTCTCGGGTGGGAACACACCCTCAAAGACGACGTCCTGGTCTTCACCACTCCACAAAATCAGCAAGTCTCCATTTCGAAAGGAAGAGCCACCCTGGACCAGCGACACGAAGCCCTGATTCTGGAGCTCAAGCAAGCCTATGCACAAACCATCATTCAGACGGCCGCTGAACAATTCGGGTGGACGTTAGAACGCGTTGAGGGGGCAGAACAAGAATTACTGCTCACTCGTTTCTCCTAACCCGGCTGGAGTGACCTTTCCATGCAGACCGACAGCATACGCATCAAGATTGAAACAGATGGAACCATCAAACTGATTACCGACGAGATCAGCCTAGCCAACCACGCCACTGCAGAAGACGTTATACAACAGATCATCACACTCTCAGGCGGCTCACTCCAAAGCAGTCGGCGCTCAACACACAATCACCACCATCATCAGGCCGACGAACATCTTCACCACTAAGCGAGGTCATCATGCTCAATGCTCAATCGGCATTTAGTTCACTGTGGTCCAACGCATTCTGCCTCATGCTCACGTATCGCAAACTCGGCATTCACCGACGGATGGACAGCGCCTCGGTGCTCTCCATTGATACGGAACCCAGTCGTGTCCGTGTGACTAAATCTATTCTGTCCTGTCCGGAATACCTGGCCATTACGAGACTGTACTCACGCGTCCGCACCAAATTGGAGAAGTTGACTCTGCCGGCCGGCCTTCGTTCAGGCATGTACCTCATTCCTGTCTCGCTCGCCTCAGAGGTCGACGCCATTATTGCAAACGCAGAAGACGAGCTACGACAGCTCGTTGATGTCTTTCTCGCACAATACGATAAACGTATTGTGGAAGAGGAGTCTCGCCTCAAGGCGGCCTATCGCACCAGAGATTACCCCGATCCAGACACTGTGCGGGCGGCGTTCGGACTCACCTACTCCTATATTACGTTTGATCTTCCCGGCACCCTAGAGACTATCAGTGCCACGATGCTTAAACGAGAAGAACGCCGGTCAATGGAAAAGGTGAACAATATGCTCGAAGACGTAAATACCTACCTCCGAGAAGCCATGCGCTCGCTCGTTAACCACCTGGTCGATCGGTTAAGTCCGAGTGAATCTGGCAAGTCCAAGACCTTCAAGAGCAGCACGCTCACCAATCTCCTGGAATTCCTGAACACCTTCGACGCGCGCAATTTGGGTAATGATATCGAGCTCGCTCAACTCGTCACAACCGCCAAAAACGTGCTGAGTGGAGTAGACTCGCAATTGCTCCGCAGTGATCAATCGATCGCTAACGTCGTGCAAAACGGGATGGGTACGATTAAGGCCCAACTGGACTCCCTCCTCATCAAGAAGCCGATACGCCTCTACAGCTTCGACGAAGCGGCATAACCTTACGAACTAGCCCCCTCATCGCGACACACCCTCTTTCTCGGTACTGATAACGCACATGTCCATTTCTCCAGACGCCATCGCCCACGCCCGCAGTATCAACCTCATTGAGTTTCTCATCGCTCGGGGCCACAAACCGGTGTCGAGAAGGCCGCACCATGCAGATTTTCACGCCCCTTATCGTGAGGATAGAAATCCTTCGTTCTCTGTCTCGCAGCGACCGGATGGCACCTGGGTGTGGTATGACTTCGGGCGCAACGAACATGAGGGGTGCAAACAGCACGGAGACCTCATCGACCTCGTCCAACTCCTCGACCATGTGCCGTTCGCAGAAGCCCTGCACCGGATTCTGCACAACACCGTCAGGAGTATGGTGGCCCCGAGCAACCCCTCCACGGCCCCCCCAACCGACAAAGAGCGTATTGCTCACGCCAAGAAGCTCTACTATGCCGCCCAAGCCAACATGACCCCGGAACGTGAGGAAGAGCTCCGGTCGTATTTCCATAAATTGGCGCTCCCCTACAACCAGCATCTTGGCGCTGTATGGATGCGGCTAGGCGACGACGGCATCCCATACGTAGCCTTCCCGCTTCCCACACCCAACATCCATTTCATGCAAGGGCTGATGGCACGAGCCTTGGGCGAGGCCCCACCTGCCCTGATGCGGGTCGCCCGCGGCCTCAAGGGCCCCTGGATCCTTAAACGCGGGAACGCGCCAATTCTGATCACGGAAAGCATCGTGGATTGCCTTGCAGGCGATGAGCTATTCGGACCCTCGTTTACCCTCTGTGCCCTGAATGGGCTGAATACGGTTGAGCGCCTCCAGGAATATCTCAAACGGCTCCCCTCACGAATCATCTATGTCGCGTTAGATAACGACGCAAGCTGTATCGCCGTGGGAAATGCGCCTCAGAACAGCTCACGAAAGAAGGGGCCACACGTCCAGAAAGAACTGGTCTCGCTGCTGACTTACATGGGCTATCACGTTATGGAAGTGCTACTCCATCACAACGCCAACGTAAAGGATCTTCACAAGCTTTGGCTGAAGCATCCGCAGCGAGTGTCGCTGCTCGATTTGGCAAAAACGGGCCTCCACCATGCACCAGCGTGCTAGCGCAGCCGCGTCACATTCCATGGCCTCGTCCGTGACCTCGGACACCCCGTCACACTCACGGTATGACACCCACTACTACGACCACAGGAGCTGAATGACCACGGCGTGACCTACCTGGTAGACACTGTGTCGATGAAGCCCTAGATAGGGCCGCACTCCGGAATCCCCAACAGCGTCAACCTATTCAAGTCACAGTTGCCTGCGTCTGTCGAAAAGGAGCGGTATGTTCAGCGAAGATTTCTACCCCACGCCCGGGGCCGTCGCAGCGAAAATGCTTCAGAAAATTGATCGCAATGCTGTCCATTTTCTTGAGCCGAGTGCCGGCAAAGGCGATCTCGCTAAAGCCATATTGGGATTCGGTCGGACTCGGTCTCCCTACGATCACGGTTCACGCCATCGCGTCGACGTGATCGAACTCCACCCAGATCTCTTGAAGATCCTCCAAGCCCATGAGGAGCTAACCGTCGTCGGATACGATTGGTTGACCTACGACGGCGTCTCCTATTACGACGCCATTGTGATGAATCCTCCCTTCAGCAAAGGTGCCCTCCATCTTCTCCGCGCTTGGGATTTTCTGCACAACGGCGAAATCGTCTGCCTCCTGAATCAAGAGACCATCGATAATCCTTACACGGAAGACCGTCAACGGCTGGCCGCGATTATTGCTGCACATGGCTCGGTCGAACCTCTTGGCCCCTGCTTCCTCACGGCGGAACGGCCCACCGATACTCAGGTCGCCCTCGTCTACCTTAAGAAGACTACGGAAGATGATCGCATCCATCTTTGGCATTCGGCCGACCGCGAACAATCTGTTAACGATGACATCGGCACACCTGAAGCGATCCCCGCGCTTCGCGATACCCTTGGAAATATGCAGCACTACTACACACAATCCCTAGAAGAGATGTTTAAGGCCTTCGCCCACATCCGCAAAGCCAGTCTCTTTATGGGCGCACTCGGCACGGAGCTTCGCCCGAGCCGATCGACGC
Organism: Fimbriimonadaceae bacterium; assembly: GCA_019638775.1. Lineage (NCBI taxonomy): Bacteria > Bacillati > Armatimonadota > Fimbriimonadia > Fimbriimonadales > Fimbriimonadaceae > Fimbriimonadaceae bacterium. Next base: position 6,495 of record JAHBTD010000020.1, read on the forward strand.
GAGACGAGTCCGATCTTAAAAAGATCCTTGGCTTGGCCCAAACCAACACCACCGCCGCGCGCGCCGAATTCGCACGGGCCCTTCGCCGAAGCGCCTGGATGCACGTCTTTGAACAAATGGACTTCCGGAAGTGGCTAGATACGAAACAGACAGAAGAACTCTTACAAGACCTTGAACGCGATAGCACCGTGCCCTTTACCACACAGAACATCAAAGGCACCCTCTCCAATATATTCCAACAGCGCAAACGCTTGTTTGAGAAATCGGTATGGAATGTGTTCCTCGCGCTCACACGACACTACAAGGGCAACACCACCGGAGACATCGGGAGCGGGGACGGCAAGGCGGGCTGGAAGAGCAACGACTCGTACAAGGTCAATTGCCGGCTTGTGTTTCCATACGGCTGTCGATTTTGGATCGGACGATTCGATCTCTGGTCTGCCCGTGACGCCGGCGAGATTTACTCCGATCTGGATCGCGTCCTCGCCGTGCTAGATGGACAATCATTCGAAGAGATTGTCACGGTGCGAGACGCGCTGGAACGCTCATTTCACAATCATGGGGTGCACCCCCACCCCTGTGAGAGTACCTTTTTTCGTATACGCTATTTCAAAAAGGGAACCGTGCATCTCAAATGGAAACGAGAGGACCTGCTGGCCACCTTCAACACGACCGCAGCCGCAGGACGTCAGTGGATTGGGACCACTTGCCATAGAGATCAGGACTCCCAAGCTTCATATTCTCATCTAGACAGTAACGACCCCCACAGCTGGCCATCGCCCGTACCGACATGCCAGATTTGCGCCTAGAGAGTAGTCCCAGACTCCAAGCCTAAAGGCCGATCGGCCTTGGATATGTTGCCAGCGGTCTCGTCAATAACACCATGCTTGAACAGCACAACAAGCGCTGGGCAATCAAGGGCACCACAACAAAGACACGCGTCGATCTCGAACCGATCGTCGAAGTCACAGACAGAGCAAATGAACGGGAGGAAGGAACAACGGAGAGGACAATAGAGAGGTTTACACCCGTAATCCAGGGATGGGACCTCACCCCGGGTGAGAGCTTCGGCCAGCACCTCATCATCGACTGCGAAGCGCCACCACCCAAGCCCGAAAGCAAAGCCAGGTAGTTACTTCTGAATCCAATCGGTCCCGGTCAGACCATGCTTGATCGCGAACTTGGTTAGGTCGGCATCTGTCTCAATGCCAAATTTCTCCCTGAACATTGCCTTGTGGTGTTCAACGGTCTTTCGACTCAGACCCAATTGAAACGCAGTCTCTTTGATCGTCTTGCCTGACGCCAGCAACGTCACGACTTCACGCTGCCGCTGCGACATCCCCAAGGAGGCGAGTTGATCCTCTTCGTCATCAGAACCAGGCAGAGCCCCTGTCGGACGACTACCAAGCAGGCTCGTCACATACGCGTTGCCTCTCATCACTTCATCGATCGCATGGCAGAACTCCTGAGCACTGCAACTCTTCATCAGATACCCATTCGCCCCCACAGATAACGCTCGAGTCATGTATTCAGGTTCTTTGTGCATGGTCACGACGATGATCTTAATGTCAGGCCTGATTTCTCGAACCTTCGGAACTGCATCAAGGCCAGACATATCCGGCATCGAGATATCGACAAATGCCAAATCCGCAGGAACCCGCTTCACAAGTTCGAGCAATCCACGGCCTGAAGAGGCTTGGCCCACCACGGCGAATTCATAGTCACGCTGCTTATGGTTAACTCCATGTAAAATGGTAGTCATCCCATCCGCGACCAACGCATGGTCGTCAGCAAAGACCACGCTAATCGTTTTTACCGGAGAGTTGATCGGAGAATTCACACTGGTCGTCATGCTTCACGCTCCCTATAAGGTGCCCGAGCCACTACGACAGCTCCTCGCCCTTTCCCTGACTGAACCGCCAATTCCCCTGCCACCATGTGGATGCGCTCTTCCATCGCGACAATCCCTAGTCCCTTGGTTCGACGCGATTCTGTCTCTGGACTGAACCCCATTCCATCATCTTTCACACTCAGTTGCACCCAACCCTCTTCTCGAGCCAAGGATACCATGACCTGTTGCGCACCAGCGTGTTTCTTCACGTTCATCAAGGCTTCCTGAGCAATCCGATACAGACAGGTCGCGACCTCCCGATCCAAGGCCTCAGTAAACTCCATCGATATATTACTGACGATCTTCATCCCCGACCAACTGCCATACTCCTTCAACATTTTCTTGAGCGCCACCGAGAGCCCAAGATTATCCAAGATCGATGGGTGCAACTCGTGCGCAATCGTTCGCACCCGATCACTGATTCCCCGTAGCTCGTCAGTGACATTTTTGATGACCGCCGCCTCAGGGCTCTTGTTCTCCAACAACACCAATTTCCCTTCGGCCCTCAAAATCACACTTCCCAATCGTGATCCCAGATCATCATGCAACTCCCTGGCAACCCTGCGTCGTTCGTCCTCTTGCGCGGTCAGCAACTGTGAATGGAGGGCCCTCAACGCTTCTTGGCTGCGACGCAGGGCCTCAGCTCCCTCCTGAATAACACTTTCGGCACGCTTTCGCTCTGACACGTCTCGCACGATGGCACACACATACCCTTCCCCATCATGCTCCAAGTAGCGCATCGACACTTCGATGGGAAAGACCGTTCCAGACTTTCTTCGGAATGTAGTCGCATACTGTACTACTTCGCCCTGTTTCAGCCGCGTCAGATCGTTAAGAATGTCGATTCGGCTCTGTAAAGGAGCAATATCCGGCATCGACAAATTCAAGAGTTCTTCGCGTGAATAGCCCAACAACTCGGTTGCCCGTACATTCACATACATGATGCGACGATCAGGCCCAGCCCAAAGAATGGCATCAGCCGCATGGTCCGTCGCAAACTGCGTAAACCTCAGCTTGGCTTCAGCCAACCGTCGCTCAGTCACATCGGTTAACAAACCGTGAAACAGTACTGTTCCGTCTACCGTAGGCCTCTCAGGCAGAGAATCCCCACGCAACCATTTCACGCGACCATCGGGGAGTCGTAACCTAAACTCATGCGCCCACCGCGATCCACTGCGGATTGCGTTTTCAATGGATGCCATGATCCCCGGCATATCTTCTGGTAGGACCAATTTCCAGACCGCACTATAATCTGACACAATGACGTCTGATGGATACCCCACCATATCCATGGCTCCACGACTGATATAGCTAAACCGCTGACATCCATCCCGCGTAATAACATATTGATACACCGCACCGGGCACAGCATCCGCAATCCGTCGCATCTTGAGGTCAGTCTGGTGTAACTCTTGGACATCCTCGAAATACTTCTTCTCCTGATCGACCACGAGCGACTCATTCAGCTTCAAGAGCCGGCGATAAGTCTCTTCAGCAAATGCGAATCCAACCTCTCTGGAGTACGGCTTCCCTTCACCACTCTTAGCCTTAGCACTCCAATACTGCTCGTCCCCAGTAGAACACGCCAGACAAATATTGCCTGATAACACTTGCAACAACGATCTGATCCTAGAATCGACTGTCACCCTCGAGTAGAGGAAGACACAGTAGCTCCCTCCAGAAGGCAGCAGCCCACCCAGGCAAATAACCTGTTTCACTCCGTGCCTCCGCAGAAAGTCTGCTCTGCTTTCGGCGAGGTTATAAGAGCGTGGGATCTCATGCACCAGGATTCCAAACAATTGATTGTGTGAATTAGCGACAGTAAGACTCTTCTCAAAATTATTCACCGGACTGCTCAGCCCCAAATCCTCCCACGATTGCGTGTACCACGCAGTTTCCTGGGAACTGAACTTCGTTTGAATGGGGACACAATGTAGTCCGAACGGAGGTCTGTCGATCGTCCACTCCGCAGAATCTCCGGCCACGCCCATCAATGCAAGGACTCGCGTTTGAGCGGGGGCGTGGTCCCCATCAACCGAAGACACCCATCGGTCTTGGTAGCGCGCTGGGAGATCACCAAGATTACGAGTGTGAAAGACCTCGACGAGAGACAATTGAGACTGACGACTCTCCTGGGAACAGAAAGACCGGGCCAGAGACATCGCAATGAGTTGACAGACCTCCTCGGAAGATTTTCCAACTGTCTCTAAATCTCGTACCCACGAGCCTAAACGACACGCATCACCGAGGGAGAGCTCTCGGAGATCAAACGTCGATTCTTGGCCTTTGACGCTCAACGACATACTACCCTCCAACTCCCTCTCACCAACTCACAACTCAGTAGGCCGCTCTCCGATTCACTCTGCCGTCAGAGAATCGCTCGTGGACGTCACGCCAACTCTATGCACATTACACGTATTACGACTACTCGTCCCAAGCACAGGCGGCAGTATGACAAAAACACGTTCTGTGACTCAATACCCAGCTTTCCTGCGCATGGTTTTTTCCATACACACACTCCTTTCGGTCTGATTGTTTCAAATTGGCACATGGCAACTAGTTCGGTCTCATCCACTCTGTGACGACGACGCAAACGGGTATCGCCAAGGACCATCCACTGCCATCCAGTAATACATAGCAGAAGCGGTTCACACTCGTTCACATACCCAGGAGGAAGGCATGTCACGTATTAACCGTCGCACCCACTGTTCAGTCGGCAGAATTCTCGCCAGCCTTAGTGTCGTTATCGCCACAGGATCGATCGTTGGGTGTGCTGGCCACATGACGCTAAGTCATGAGGTGAATCTCACAAGCAGTAACGCCATCTTTCTCACCCCGTCGGAAGAGAAGACAATCTATCTCCAAAATCGCAACACCAGCGACAACCCCAATATCAACTTTGCTGAACTCCCGAACAAGATCAGAGCAAAGGGATATGCAATCGTTGATAATCCCGACAAAGCTCAGTACATCCTCCAGAGCCAGGTAGTACTCTGCAATAAATTAAAGCCCGGGCAAACCGTCGATGCCTTGATCGCCGGCGGGTTCGGTGGGGCCATCGGAGTCGCAGCTGGCTCGGCCGCAGCACTCAGCGGGGCGTCGCTTAGCCAGATTCCAATTCTCGGAGCGGTAGGAGCGGTTGGGGGATTTGCCGCGAGCAAATTCTCAGAGGACTCTATCGTCGCCTGCGTGGTCGACGCGATGGTACAGGAGCGCACCAAGGAAGAAATTCAACAATCTGTCACGACCAATAGTATGCCAGGGCCAGGCACACCACAGTCACAACCTGGAGCTTTTGGCTTTCTGAATCAACAAAGTGTCTCCCCGCCTCAAGCTGGACAGGTCACCCAACAGATCAGCGAAATCCGAAAAGGCACTCGCCGCTTCCACCAAGCGAGAATCGTGGCGTCTGACCAAAAGATGTGGCTGTCCGTTCCGGAAGCCAGCAAGGTACTCAGTGACAAACTTGAGGATTCCTTAGCTGGACTTTTCTAAAGAATGACTGACCCTGATAGGGCGCGTACGTCGTGGAATCAAGAGTCACGAACAGGGTGACCATCGGGCACGATTAAAATGGTGAGCATGTGGATGAAGGCCATCATCACTAGCTGAGATTGCCTAAGAGACAAGTGCCTGAGCGTCGGGCAGCCACGTATGGCTCGCAATGATCAGCCGATCCAATTGATCATAGCCAAACGTCTGCGACCCTCGGCGATCCGTCAGACTCGTTCGATTGCCGACTGGGTTGTAGACATAGTCCGCCTTGTTGATCTGGCTGCTGGTCGCGGTGAGTTGAGCAGGATGCTGGTGACCTGTGAGGCGGGATAATAGGTGTAGCCCATATCAGGCTCGAACAGTTGCAGTTATGGAGCGCGTCTCGAATCAACAAGATGAAAGGCATCACCATGGAACAGATATCCTTTACTACTGTCAGGCAATTGGATCTCATATGCCAGAAACTCTTTCCCATAGATACGTCGCATGACTGGAACCATCTGCCCTTTCGTGAGCACAACTAGCACTTTATTGATGGGAAGTGAATCTGGCGGATGAGTATATGTCTTGGGATCAGAAAACCTTAGAGGCAACGGATGCTCTAGCACATTGACATCACCATCGATTTCGGCCAGCTCCTCACCTTGGCACCCCATGAAGACATGGAGAATCATCACCCCTAGAACAACCGAAATGCCCCGACCGATCAACCTTTTTATCGCCATAGCATAAACCTCTATTTAGCTTGAGCAGGCTTGGTACCCGCTCCGGGATAAAAGATCGTACCGCCTACGAGACCAACTCCAGTCATACTTTCGTAAAGCTGTGATGGTGTTAATACTTTACCAATGTCGTAACCCATCCAATTCAGGCATCTCTGCACTGGCGCACCGCAGTTGTTCGTCAGAAAGTTATAGTCGGGTTGGTCCCGTTTGAGACATTCTTCCAGTGCCTTTTCCTGTTCGGCTGTGAGGGTCAAATCCAACCCCAGCGAACTCCGGAACGAGTTCCTTTGATTAAATACGGAAGTGGGCTCGTTCGTCATCCCATTTGGCCCGAATGAATAGGTTGTGCCATTGATGTTGGTGGACACATGGCCAAACGATGATGTGCCAATTCCCACCGGAGCCCAAATCACAATCTGTGCCTTTAACCCAAATGGATCAAAGTGCAATGTCGGATTTCCAAGGGCATACTCATAGTAGTTGTTACCTCCGACACGACCAATAGGATCACGTTGAGTGAATTTCCCAATCTGTGCATCATAATATCTAGCCCGATAGTAATAGAGCCCTGACTCTGCATCCAACTCTCTTCCCGTATACGTATAGGGCTGCTCCACCGTACCCGGTGACTCCAGAATATTCCCGTACGCATCATACGCGTAGGCTTTGGCCACGCTGCCGTTGACATCGGTGAGTTCCGTCACCGTACCGAGGCCATCCTGATGATAGTACAGCGTGCCATCCGCCACCGGTGTGGTCGTGGGCACCGTCGCCGAGCCCACCACGAGCGGCGTCCCCAGCGGCGTCGTCGAGGCAAACGTGGCACGGGCGGGAAACAGGAGGCGGCTTTCGAGCACCTGGTTCGTGGCCTGGTCGCGCGTCACCAGATAGAGTGGAGCATTGCCGCCGATGCCCCCCGTATCGATCAGGTCCACCGCAAGGGTGCCAGTGGCCGCGGCGGCGGTGACGTCGATCGGCGCGATCGGCTGTTCGAGGCCGGTTGAATCAATCGGCTGCCCGATCGCCGGCGCCGGCATCCCCGAGACGAACACAAAGCCCACCGACACCTGGCCGTTCACCTTGATCCCATCATCCACCACCGGCCCCCGCAGGCCATCCGGGGTGGAAGCCAGCACAGCCGTCTGCCCGCTGCCGAGGCCCGGCACCATCGGCGTCCGGCTCAAGGGCTCGTCGATGCCAGGGCCGTGGGTATAGCGTGCTTACAGCACGTTGCTGCCATTATATTCCAGCAGAATGTCTTCGCCATCGGTAGCTATGGTTAGTATCCGCCGTGAGTTGATTCCCTGGGTTCACGACAACACCACCGGTGGTGCGATTCCCCACCGCGTCATAGGCAAACGCTTGCGAATCGAGTAGCAAGGGGTAGCTGGCTGAGGTGAGTCGGTCCAACCGGTCATAGCCAAACGTCTGCGCGCCCCGTCGATCCGTCAGACTGGTCCGATTGCCGACGGGATTATAGACATAGTCGGCCCTGTTGATCTGGCTGCTGGTGGTCGTGAGCTAATGGCTAATTGCGGTCTCCCGATTGGCGGGATCGTAGGAGGAGCCCAATTCACTATCAGACGGAGAACGCACATGGTTACCTCAAGGGTTTCGGGAAAACCAGCTTCTTTTCCTCGTGAAGAAGCCTGCTGATCATAAATTCTTTCGCATAGCGTTTCACATTACACTTAAAGCACCTCCCTAAACCTACAGAAGGGCTCGCCCATCTGCGAATGCTCGAAAAACCAGCGATCTCTAACTCTTCAGGTAAAACCTGGCGTCTCAAGTCTCTCGTTATCTTGCGCTTTACATGTGGGGAGTTAGCTAGTCGACCTGCGACTTCAAGAATATCTTTTTTGCCGTCATGCTCAACGAGCAGAGCTGCTTCAATTATTCTTCGCTTGAAGATTGGAGGCTTTTGAGAGCCGATAACATACACGGCATCAATAACGTAAGCACCCTTAGAGCTTCCCGAGAGTGCCTTCCTGATTCGAATTTCGTTCATCATCGGAAGAAGTGTCTTTTGTTTGATTCCCCATGTGCTCGTATATCCAAGTAGGGCTCCTGACTTTAATGGTCCACAGACATAATATGTATCGTAAAGCCCCAAATATTCGCAGCTCATTTTCGTATCAACAGCAATGCGATGGGACTCTCTTTTGCCTAGATTTACTGCGCGCTTCTTGAGGTCCCTAAGGGACCTCGCTGAAACAACATAATCATTCAACATCCCTAAAAGCGCACTCCTCGATCTACACTTAAAGAGAAGGGTTATTCCCGCTAGCATTGAAGTTCAGCTCCCTTAGTAATTGCCAGCAATCGTTGCACGATTATGGTCTCCGCTTATTGTCGTTGAATGGCTTCCAACCTGGTTGTTGCTTCTTCTTCTCTGTCGGTCGTCCAGGTCGAGGTTTAGTATGCTTATCGTAAGTCGATGGCCTCTTCTTTTTATGCGGACTGTACTGAAGTGGGTCAACTGGGCATGCAATCTCCGTATCGATGTCTATATAAGGGGGTAGAAGAATATCTGGTACAGTATCGTCTTCAGGAAGCAGAGTATCGGGATAGGTATCAGGAAGAGGAATTATGTCGGATCCCTCGCCAGCGGAGTCGGGAAATATAGTTACTCCAGTTATTGCACCAGCTACAGTTCCAAGACCTAGCCCGATGCCTTGTAAAGCTCCTTTCACACCAGCGCTTGTCCCCTGAGCCGCTGAACCAGCTGCAGTCCCAGGGAACACAGCTGTATTTTGCAAACCTACTGGATCGCTGAAATAGATAGGGTTGTTCGAAACATACCGGTAAAGGTTAACATCCCCTCCTCTGAAACCTATCGGATCGTTCTGCAGGAAACGCCCCGTCGCCGCATCATAATATCTAGCCCGGTAGTAGTAGAGACCCGTTTCCTGATCGAACTCCCTGCCCGTATACGTATAGGGCTGCTCCACCGTACCCGGTGACTCCAGAATATTCCCGTACGCATCATACGCATATGCTTTGGCGACGCTGCCGTTGATATCGGTGAGTTCTGTCACCGTACCGAGGCCGTCCTGGTGATAGTACAGCGTGCCATCCGCCACCGGTGTGGTCGTGGGCACCGTCGCCGAGGCCACCACGAGCGGTGTCCCCAGCGGCGTCGTCGAGGCAAACGTGGCACGGGCGGGAAACAGCAGGCGGCTCTCGAGCACCTGGTTCGTGGCCTG
>JAHBTD010000021.1 GCA_019638775.1 Fimbriimonadaceae bacterium
AGATAAAGATGGCGTACTGGTGTCGGAATTTCAGCTGACCGAACAGGCCCTCGCGCCCCGGACGCGTTCGTCGCAGCGCTCAAGGACTCAATCGAGGCGATTGAAGAAGCGGAGCCGTGAGGGATACGGCCGCGGCATGTGAGCCGTGGAATCGTGGGAACTGGTTTTCCTGGTTCCGGCGATTCTGGTCGCTTCAATGGGGCCACGGCATTTGAGGCGTGGAATCATCATTTGGCTCAAGCGATCCTCAGGCCTGAGATGTACGCTTCAATGGGGCCACGGCATCTGAGCCGTGGAATCGTCGAGCGTCACTCAGATACCTCTCTCGCTACTACCTGCTTCAATGGGGCCACGGCATCTGAGCCGTGGAATCCCACGCCCTATGTAACTGATTGTAATTATTCAGTGCAGCTTCAATGGGGCCACGGCATCTGAGCCGTGGAATCTTGGCCTTGTCGGTGTTGTCGCAGGTGAAATTCGCGCTTCAATGGGGCCACGGCATCTGAGCCGTGGAATCCGCTGTATGGCTTGGGTGAAGATGCCACGTCACATGCTTCAATGGGGCCACGGCATCTGAGCCGTGGAATCTCTAGAGAAATGGGCCTTGTTCTTGGGTGAACAAGAGGCTTCAATGGGGCCACGGCATCTGAGCCGTGGAATCGGCGTGAGCATCCCTTGAGCCTTCCGCGTTATTCATGCTTCAATGGGGCCACGGCATCTGAGCCGTGGAATCCCGGCAGTCTACCACGCACCACGGGGCCTCTCCCGCCGCTTCAATGGGGCCACGGCATCTGAGCCGTGGAATCTTGCCGACAAGGGAACCAGACGACGACTCTTGGAAGGTGCTTCAATGGGGCCACGGCATCTGAGCCGTGGAATCCGATCCGCGCAAGCTCAAATACACGCCGGAGGAACAGGAGCTTCAATGGGGCCACGGCATCTGAGCCGTGGAATCACCAATCGCCGGTCATGCGCCATCACCCAGTAAACTGCTTCAATGGGGCCACGGCATCTGAGCCGTGGAATCCGTACGCGGAACCAAGTTAAAGAATGGCAAGAAAAGCTTCAATGGGGCCACGGCATCTGAGCCGTGGAATCGACGCCACGCCCAAAGGGCACGCGATCACGCTTTCGGCTTCAATGGGGCCACGGCATCTGAGCCGTGGAATCTAATTCTGAAAAACAAGTCAACGGGCCAGCTCAAAGGCTTCAATGGGGCCACGGCATCTGAGCCGTGGAATCTCCGTCCCGAAGATGCCGCGCCCGTTACTGTTGCCGTCGCTTCAATGGGGCCACGGCATCTGAGCCGTGGAATCCATTAAGGGCAAGGCCTACTCCAAGTCCGCCATCACGCTTCAATGGGGCCACGGCATCTGAGCCGTGGAATCCGCAATTTCAAATCGAGACAGGTAGCCCAGGCGGCGGCTTCAATGGGGCCACGGCATCTGAGCCGTGGAATCGCGCGTCGAACGTGCCGGTGAGTCGATCGACATTTTCCAGCTTCAATGGGGCCACGGCATCTGAGCCGTGGAATCTCCTTCCGGCGGGTGCGGGACGTCCAGTGCCACCTCGCTTCAATGGGGCCACGGCATCTGAGCCGTGGAATCCGGGACCGGCGGCAATGGCGTGACGGTGACCATCAAGCTTCAATGGGGCCACGGCATCTGAGCCGTGGAATCCAATCACCCGATGCAGGCTACTGCCACGGATATTACGCTTCAATGGGGCCACGGCATCTGAGCCGTGGAATCGGAGGTCGGCAATGGTGTCTTGGCATGCGTCATGGGTGCTTCAATGGGGCCACGGCATCTGAGCCGTGGAATCTGGCTATTTCCCGCCTCACAACGTGGTCCTCAGGGCGCTTCAATGGGGCCACGGCATCTGAGCCGTGGAATCGGCATCCGCCAGACCAATCAACGTCGTCGCTATGCTGCTTCAATGGGGCCACGGCATCTGAGCCGTGGAATCCCCTCTAGGGGTATACCAGTGGGGTTCATTTCCTTTCCATCGCTTCAATGGGGCCACGGCATCTGAGCCGTGGAATCATCGCGGCGTTGTGGCCCTTCGGACGGCGCAGGAATTTGGGCTTCAATGGGGCCACGGCATCTGAGCCGTGGAATCTCCTACCCTATCAACACCTTCTGCCGTGAGGACCTGCTTCAATGGGGCCACGGCATCTGAGCCGTGGAATCCAGCTTGTCGATCAGGAGCCCATCGCCCGCGAATCTGGCTTCAATGGGGCCACGGCATCTGAGCCGTGGAATCAGCAACTAAAGGCGTTCGCCGCTAATCTCCACGATGCTTCAATGGGGCCACGGCATCTGAGCCGTGGAATCGTCGAACAGTCGTACCACGTCACCTTGTAAGGGTAGGTCGCTTCAATGGGGCCACGGCATCTGAGCCGTGGAATCGAGCTTACTCTCTTCTCACAACGAGCGCAGGTTTGAGGCTTCAATGGGGCCACGGCATCTGAGCCGTGGAATCGGCTTCTTCGAAATTGTACGACAAGGGCAAATTAATCGCTTCAATGGGGCCACGGCATCTGAGCCGTGGAATCATCTTCAGGCGCGGAAGCGTACGCACAGGCCAGGCCGCTTCAATGGGGCCACGGCATCTGAGCCGTGGAATCGCCGCCTTTCGTGACCATCATGTGGCGAAAGGGTCCGCTTCAATGGGGCCACGGCATCTGAGCCGTGGAATCCAGATACAAATGAAATCATGCCCGCCCCGGTAAGCTGCTTCAATGGGGCCACGGCATCTGAGCCGTGGAATCATCCAACGGCTTCGGAGTGTCGCCGATCATGCTGAGTGCTTCAATGGGGCCACGGCATCTGAGCCGTGGAATCCACGACACGGCAATAGACGTTGACGGCACACGTTGCAGCTTCAATGGGGCCACGGCATCTGAGCCGTGGAATCACCTCGACTTCAGCGGGAATGAATGCTACGGGTACGTGCTTCAATGGGGCCACGGCATCTGAGCCGTGGAATCACACGACAGGACCGCTCATTAAGGCGTTCGATTCGGCGCTTCAATGGGGCCACGGCATCTGAGCCGTGGAATCAGCCCTCGGCCAAGTGGCCGTCGGCTTTGGGGTTTTGGCCCAGGTTGCGAGCGCCTCGTGTCATCGCACAAGCCGTTTTGTCTTTTCTGATCATGCGCCTCCTTTTCGTGAGCGTTGTTGCTTGTTCACTGCAATTGTTACGCGTTGCCCGCCGCGAGTGCTGCCAGGGCGTTGCACGTCATTGAAGCGCTCGCGCGGCTCGGCAGCCAACATCACATCACACGAGCGCGACGTTCTTCCCACTCCGGCTTGATGCCCATCGAATCGATCCGTTTTACCGGATGGTTCTCCGTTGGACCCAGGTCGATGATGAGGACCTGATCTTCGCGCTGATCGATGATCTCCGTCAAGGCGGCCTTCATGCGCACGAGATCGATATCCGGCAGATCGCATTGAAACACGGAGAACTGCAGATGCGCGCCGAAGCCTTTCATCGTCTTGAACACGCGCCTCAACCGTTTGGCATCGCAGATGTCGTAGGTGACCAGGTAGTGACGACGCATCCCTTCACCGTGTCGTAAAAGGCGGCAGCTCTGGAATTTCTCCCAGCAGATAGCGCCCCAGCAAACGGGCTTGCACTTCCAGCACCCGACGATAGCTGATCTGATAGCCAAACACCGGATGCGTAATCTCCTGGCTCATGCGCCGCTCGTAGGTCTCGATCAATCGACGGCGACCCTCCGGCGTCAGCGTGACCGAGCCCATACGTTCGAACCAATCGCTCTGTTTGATCTCGCCGTTGTTGATGGCCGTCAACACGGCAGAATCGGCGATGAGCGGCCGGAATTCTTCCATCATGTCGAGCGCCAAGGCCGGGCGACCATAACGAGGCTGATGGTAAAACCCCAGATAGGGATCGAGGCCGACGCTCTGCAGGGTCACGGTCCATTCGCGCGCGAGCATCGAATAGAGCAACGACAACATGGCGTTGACGGGATCGCGCGGCGGGCGGCGATTGCGCCCCTCGAAATCGAATCGCGCCCCCGGCTCAGCTTCCTTCAACATGCCGGCGAATTCAGAAAAATACCGGCGCGCCGCCGTGCCTTCGACACCCAGCAACGACTCCAAGGACTCGACCGCTCCGGCATGGGTCTGATCGTTTTTCATCTCCTGCAAGACCGTGTCCGGGGCGGCCCGGTGATTGCGCCGCAGCAGAGTCCGGCAGTTGGCGATCTTGGCCTGCACGAAACGCCGGGCCAGTTGCAGACAACGCTCACGATCGGCCGCGACGGCATACTGCCGACGCCGCAACTCCACATGTTTGTGCAGCAGGCCCGTCGTCATGCCGTAGAACCAGCCGCCGCTGGAGCAATAGACCAGCGGGATGTTGCGCTTACACAATTCCTGCACCACCTGCGTGCTGACCTGCACGGCCCCGTACAGCACCACTTGCGACGTTTCGACCAGCCGCGCCTCGCCGATCACCTCATCGTGGTCCTTCACCTTCAAACACTCACCGTCTTTGCCCAGCTTCGCACCGGGCGTTTGTACATAGAGAGGGAGCGCATCGTCGCTCGTCGGAATCAACCGCCTCAGCCCCGGCACTTCTCCATTATGCGATGCCCGCAACCAGCCTACTTCGTCCGGCAGACACAGTCCGACCAGCGAACAGCGTGGACATTTGGGGCTATCGACCAGCGGCGGCGGGGCCACTGTCGCCAAGGTCATCGCTCGCATGCCATCGAGGAGTTCAGCCGTCCGCGCGATCAACTCCTCGTCGAACGGCACGTCCACCCGCTCGCGCGATCCGACGAAATAGAGCACGCCTCGTTCACAGGCGAAGCCTTGTTCCTGCAACAAGAGTCCTTGCACACAGAGTTGCACGCGTTCCGGCTCCCAGGCGCCTTGCGCCGTGTGCGGGCGCTTCCCGCGCTTGTAGTCGACCGGCACAACCGCCGTCCCCTCCCCTTCAACCAGATCGATTTTGGCCGTGACACCCAGACGCTCCGACGACAACCAAACGGAGCGCTGATGAATCGTGGCCTCACCCGACTCCTCCTCAGCCTGCTTCGATTTCCGCGCCGGCGCTTGGTCCACACGCCGGTGATGGAAGCGGCCTTCCGTGGTCTCCGCGTTATCGGCGAACTGTCCGTCCACCCATTCGAAATAGGCCAGGCGTGGGCAATAGGCAAACTCGTTCACCATCCGCGCGGGGAGCAACGGGATGTCGCTCCCGCTGGATGGCCCCTGTGATTCCGTTTCCATACGACCTCTATCGGCAAGAGGTTTAGAAATATTCAGTTCTCAAAGAACCACATTGATCGCTTGTCGTCGATCTGATGCTTTGTTACACTGGCCCAGAGTCGAATTGAGGCTTCCGATGTCAGCACCCGCCATCCAAACCAAACACTGGACCCGCCAAGAATACGACCGTCTGGCCGATGCAGGCATTCTGTCACCAGAGGAGCGTGTCGAACTGCTTGGAGGAGAGATTGTCACGATGACTCCGCAACATGGCCCGCACTCAGCCGCCATCGGACTGGCAGATGCGGCACTCCGCAAGGCATTTGGTCCGGCCCATTGGATTCGCATCCAGCTCCCCCTCATTGTCGATCCCGATTCCGAACCGGAGCCGGATCTGGCCGTGGTCCCTGGGTCGCCCAGAGACTATGTCGCCGAACACCCTCGCACGGCACTATTGGTCGTGGAGATTGCCGATAGCACCCTCGAACGAGATCGCACCTATAAGTCCCCGATCTATGCTCGTGCCGGCATTCCGGAATACTGGATCGTCAACCTCGTCGAACGTCGTCTCGAAATCTACCGTGACCCAACAGGGTCTCCAGGCCAACCGGCTCGGTATCAGGTCTCACACAAAGCCGCTCCCACCGAGATCGTCTCCCCATTGTCGGTCCCCCACGTTTTGATCGCCGTCACCGACTTACTGCCGTAATCGACCCGATCCAATCACTATCCCTTGGTTTTCCGCCAGGCATCACCCGTCGCTCATCACTTCGGTTCCACTGCCACGAACTGGCCGAGACCGAAGTGCTCTTACTTCAAGCCCAGTTGCCGCTTCGCGCGTCCCAGCGGCACAGTGCGCTTCCGGGCCTCCGCCTTCTTCGTGTTGCGAAGTTGCAATAGGTCTTCCATATCCTTCAGCCGCTCCTTCAACGACACGAACTCTTCGTACGGCAACACCGCAAACTGCTTTTTCCCATCCTTCACGAGAATCTCCGGATGCAGCGTCATCATGGTTCTTAAATCCTTCATCGCCCGCGGCGTGCATTCGATGCCGTAACGCACGCACGCCTCCTCTCTCAATCAGATGCGACGGTCACACCACGTGCTTACCGGCATGAACTGGCCGAGGCCGAAGTGGCAACCGTAGCCGAGGGCAATGGGCCCGCGCACAGATTGTTCGAACCGCAATTCGAGCAAACGTCCGCGTGTATCGGGTTGCACGAGACCATTCTTGCGGCGGAAGCGATGGAAGTGCAGTGCGCGTAAGGCCCGGCCACCCTGTCGAATACAATCGAGCTCGTTAATTTCAATGATCTTGGGCAAATCATGACCACGTTGCCGCCATTCCCGCTGTAGCTGGCCAAGGATGGCGGCAGTGGCAGATTCCGGTGTGCGCATCTCCGGTTTCTTGAGGAACCATGGGTGAAGGTAGGGCGTCACGCTTCGCCATATCGCGCCTTCGCTTGCCAGAGGTGTAACATTGTCGAATAACGATGCAGTACCGAACCCCTCCAACATCAGCCTGAGCGGCTCGCCGTCCTCTCGCCTGATTTGCTGCAGAGCGGTGAGTACTCGTATG
The DNA here is from genome assembly GCA_019638775.1 of Fimbriimonadaceae bacterium. Lineage (NCBI taxonomy): Bacteria > Bacillati > Armatimonadota > Fimbriimonadia > Fimbriimonadales > Fimbriimonadaceae > Fimbriimonadaceae bacterium. The sequence continues at coordinate 6,829 of JAHBTD010000021.1, forward strand.
GCGTCGGAGCCAAACCCGCCTGGAGCATGCACGAGAGCATGCTCGATCTCCCCATGCTCGTTTGGATCGGACAACCAGAAGGCATGGGCGTGGTGGTTGGGTGCGTCCAGTTCGTGGCCGGATAGTTCGCACGGGATGGCGCCCTCACCAAGAAGTTGCCTGGCATGACCCATCGCAGCCAGACGCATCAACTCGCCGAATCGAACCGCATTTTCGATACGCGCCAGCGGTTTGCCATAAACTATGAAACGCGCTGTCGTGATACCTGTTTTCGGTATGATGATCACCGGCTTACGAAGAACCTTCGGCGAGATAGTCTTGAGCGCGTGAAGCGGTCGGCGGTAACTTATGAACCGCGCACAAGGCGGCGCACTCCAGCCAGCCGCTTGGAGTTCGCTCGTCTCCACACTAATGGCGCTGAGCCAGTCGTCAGGAAGGGTTGCCAGGAGATTTTTCTGTTCTAATTGGAGTTTGGTCGGGCGTCTCGTGGGGTCGATCGTGATCCCGGCGGCTTCAAGCTTTCCCGAACGGAATGCGTGATAAACTTCTGGCGCATTTGGCGCCATCAAGCGCACGATCTCGCCATTGACCTCCCCCGTTTCACGATCCACGGATTCTGTAACGGGCACGCAGTTGCAATCCACAGCGTCCGGCACACGGCGGGCCTCCACCCAGGACTCAGTGCGACCCAGGAAACCCAGATTCTCAAGCAGAGCGTCGAGCAGTTCATTTTGAGGTCTGTCTAGCACCAAGGCAGACCAGACAATGACGACAGGATCGTCCGCCGCGACTCGCGCGAAGGCATCGAACACCAGCGTGCGTTTGTCGCTCTTGCCGGGCATATAGTGCCGCGAGTGGGCATGAATCGCAGACTCCGGCAGATGAAACGACGGCGGTTCGGCTTCAGCAAGACAGACGAGCAATTCATGCAGGCGCTCGCGTGGAGCGCGGACAGGATCGAGCTTGCGATGCCATACCGCGATCAACGCGCGTGTGATACGCCACAAATCTGGCGGCCAAGCCACGTCCGCTTCGTTGACATGCCGCCCCCAGGGGGTTGCGTGATAACGCCCGGCAGGGAAGGTGAAAGCGATAGCAAGCATCAATCGGATTCCTTTTCGCCTTCTTGGTTAGAATCTCCGTCTTGGTCACCGTCGCCTGCCGCCTTACGAATCGCATCCTTCGCCGACTGATTGTCAGGAAAGAGCGCAAAAAGCTTCTTCAGAGAGTCGAAGTTCGGCTTCTCATCGAGTTCCAGCGACGGTCCTTTCTTGGCCGTTCCCTTCTTCCACTTCACTGATTTCTTCAGTTCCTCAGGAACTGTCGGTTCGGCTGTGCCTTGCGGCAGTTCTACCGAGATCTTCTTCAGCGCTTTCACCCAACTTACGGCTCGGATACCGTTAGAACTATCGTCACCAAAACATCCGCTGCCTGAGACCCTTCTAATCAGTTCCGGGAGCATCTCCGCGATGTCTTTCGCCGCGGGTAGTGCGAAGCCCTTTTCGGGTCTCGTAATCTCGACAGAACCAACTTCAAACTTGCAGTTTGAACGCAAGTCCCAGACCGATTCACGAAATCGAGCAAGCTTATAGAGGGACAAGGCAATCAAGAGTTGTTCAGCGTCCGAGCCCAATCCATAACCACGAATTTGGTTCAGATCAAGATTGAAGTAAGCAGTGATTGACTCGGCGGCGAATTGTGTCGAGGGGTAAGGAATGTTTGTAAAACCGTCCTTGGACGTCACGCCGCGTGCCTCGTCTTTGGCCGGAAACACATGATCGAATTTTGTTCCACCCGATTCGGCGGGTTTAACATTGGACGCTTCGACGAAGCCGGAAAGCGCGCGTGGGACACGAAGACGACCAGCGACCTTCTCCAGAAAGACTCCATGAATGAGACTGTTTAGGTCGTACTTCAGCAAGGCCTTGTAGAAGCGCCTCATATTGATGCGGCCAGATGCCTCGTCATCTTTCTCTTCCGAATCGTTGGAGTCACCTTTCTTTTTTCGCTTCTTCGCGACTCCAAGGTCTTTTAGGATGCTCTCTTGCAACGCAAGCGCTTTGGAATCGGCGCTTTCCCAGAGGTAAGGCGTATTCAAACGATGGGCCTCCAATAGCGTGCTCGTGATCCCAGATTCGCCGCAGTCGATCTGCACGAAGGAAACACCTTTGACTTCGTCGACCAGATCATCGGAAATGGAATCCCTCGTGAACACCTTGAACAGAGCACGCTCAAGCCAGTTGGTGATGCTCTGGGATGACTCCACCAACAGCATTTGGTCGCCATTCTTCGGATTCTCGTAGGTGGCAGGGCCCAGATTGGGGAAACCGGTGGGCTGAAAGCGCGTGCCCTGCAGAGGCCTCAAATCCGCTTTCAGCAACAGGCGCGGGGCAGTGGCAAGGGCAGCAAGAGCATTTGGTTCTAGCGGCATGGCAGTTCTCCTGGTTAGGTGATGATTTCGTTTGGTATAGTCGTATCGAGCTCGAATGCTGGGATCAGGTTAAGGTCGGGCAGTAGCTGTTTAGTTTCAGCAAGTGTGAGGGGAATGCACAAGGCTGCAAGCCAGCGCGGACCATTCACTCTCGCGACTTCTGGCGGATTTCGGCCAGGTAACTTTGCGCCGAGCGTGCGGAGGCGTTGCCAGGCCATGCGCACGGCGGCCTGTACGTCATTGGCGGCCAGACGTGCCGGCATTTCTGCAGGCAGGCGGAAAGTCCGATCTGGCGGCAGCCACTTCAAAACACGGAGCATAGACTCTGGGGTAAAAAATACTTTCAGCAGCGCGAACGCAGGTGGAAGCACGGCTTCTTCATCGGTACGTTTATTTATCCGTCGCGCCACGTCGTCGCTCCAGTCCACACATGCCAGACCGCCGAGAAGTTCGCCAATTCGAGCATCGTCGGTGGCACTATCGAGAAACGCAGCTACATCGTTGCAAGTGGCGCCGGTCTGACTGGCCAGCGCTTCGCCTTCCGCGCCGAGCACAATCGCTTCCAGTCGCCGTCGGTGTAACAGCGCGGCAAGATTCCGGGTAAGTGGTCCTGACGTCCACGCTGCAAGGCGCGATCTGGGTTCCCATGCGCGATCCCCCTCTCTGTTGAGAGACTCGCTGACCTTAACAAGGTGCCGGCGGGCATGCAGAACTCGATGGCCTTGCTCGTCTCGCAGGCACAACCCTGCAAATGCTGCAGCAATCCTGAATTCGACGGATTGATCGTCCGCCTTGATTGCCCAATCCGATGAAAGGCGCGGCGCTGGAACGCACGCAGACTCTTGCGACTTGGGACTGAGGTTGAGGGCGGCTTCGATGCCTCCCACCCGACGCAGCACGGTTTGGAGGGGGGTGCGGCCGGTTTGTTGCGTGAGCGCAAACAAGGCTGTGTCGAGTTGATGGGCGGCGGTGCGCAAAGCGTTAGGGGCGTTTTCGTCACGCGCATAACGCTGGACGCTAGCAAGCCAGTTCCGGCGCTCGAGTTGTGCGATGAGGTCGGCGTCGGGATTTCGTTTGACGCGGTAACGATCGAGTGCCGTGGCAAAAAAGCTCTGGCCGTTTCGCATCAAGAACGCAAACCGCTGAAAGCTGGTCAACCCACGGTCAATCCCAAGCCCTGTAAGCGCCCGTGTGAAATCTAGGCCGTTCGCGATGGTCCTCGCGCCCAAGGTAGCCCGCCCTTCTGAGAACATTGTCTTTAGCTCACCGAGCCCAACAGGCCTCTCCCACAATGGGAGCCAAACCTCCATGACTTGCCGCTTCGCCTGTTTCGGTCGCTCCTCGGCAATCATATAGCTGCCATGCCCGGCCGCCGAGGGGGCGACGACGAAGGGAAAGTTAATCTGCGGGGCATTAAATTCATGCTTACGTGTTGCCGCGCTAGCAAAGAACAGGGTGCCTTCTAAACAAAGCAGGTAATCCCAAGCATTGAGTTGTACGTCCCCTTCGAAACCAGTCGAGGCGTTCACGCCCCCTGATCCTTGTGGCGAGAAGTGACCGGGCGTCTGATCCGAGTGCACATCCGGCGCTGCAATGCCCAATAGGGCGGACTCCAGCGCATGGTCGTGCCTCCGCGTGACAATGCAGGCGACAACCTGCTGCGCGAACCCGGAGACGTAACTACCACTACCCTCATTACCCCCTGTTCCTAACAACGGGGGGAATTTTCGCCCGTCGGACGTCAGCACGTAACATGCATCGAGCCAAGGAAGAATGTGATCTGGCAGTTCCGCACGACACAAATTCAGAAGTTCGACCTTCTTTTCGTCCGAGGCTTTTTCGTCAAAGCCGTGCCTGGATAGAAGATCGCGCACAGCATTGATCGTGCTCCGGTAGGATTCGAGTCGACCACCGTCAGAATTTGAAATCGTCGAGAGCGCCTCTCGGGCTGTCTTCTCCGAACTTCCGCCGAAGAAACCCGAGCGCGCGCCCCACGGCGCAATCAGCGGCGTCGGCCGATACCGCTCCAGAAAGAATGCACGTAGTTCCTCCTTCGTCAGCTTCGTGCGCAGTACAAACACGTCGTCGCGCCAGAAACCAGTCGCATCGGGATCGCCGCCTCCTTCCGTTCCTGCCTCGGCTACTAAGCGCAGCACGGCCAGTGCCTTCAGGTAGGACGCCAGCGGCGTGGGGGTGCAGCCAGGCAACGGGTGTTCATGGATCATCTTGCAGCCTCCTGTTCCGCGCGCGAAGCGCGCCAGTCGGCGATTCGCACCAGCGCCTCGTACCACGCCAACTGAAATGGGCCGGGCGTCTTCAACAATCTCTGTGTGCGCGTGGTCCACGACAGGCCTTGTCGTCCGTCGCCGAGCTGCATCAGATCTAGGTTGAGTTCGACTTCAGGGACCGTTTCGCCGTCCGCGAATTGCATCGCTGGAAGCCGATCTCCGTCCCAGATGCCTCGCGCAAACAATCGCCCGTCCGGGGCCTCGGTTTCTTGCGGGAGTGCGCGCAGCGACATACGCACCTTACCGTGGTGCGCGGCGATGAGATACGCAATCAGGTTGGCTTCGTCATCGTCACCATGCAACGCGAGCCAGGCAAGCGCCGATGCGAGTTCATGGCGAAAGCGTGGACGCCTCACAACCTTGCCGTCCACCATCATCTGGTAACGTGGCTTGCCGCTTTTGCGATCGGGCTTGCGCCCGACCTTGGCCCAGTACCCTGCGCCCAATGGCTCGCCTGTTCCTTGCTCATGCGCGGTTCGAAGCATGGAGTCGAAGGCTTCATGTGCCTTACCCATGTCATGCCACCGTGCGGCACGGATGACGGCCCGCGACTCTTTGACGTTCAACACCTTGCACAACTCCCGCGCTTCTTGCTCCACGTCGGCAAGATGGCGCGGGAGCGCCACCGCGACCTGCAACAGACTGCGGTGGTCGTCGTCAAACGCTTCTTCGTCCCGTGTTTCCTTATCTGGCGCGAGGATTGGAGTAACCTCAGCCTTGCTCTCCGGAGCCAGGCCAAGTTGCGGCGTGTAGCCGCCAGCATCCGCTTTCAGCATCACTGTCATGCCGGGCCGCAGGCGAAGACCTTTGGGATTGGGCATGGCCCATTTGCGGGCCAGCGTATCCCATACAAATACGTCCCCAGTTTCCAAGCGATCCAGCAGCTTCTTTGCCGCCCCCAACCCCGCGCGACACAGTTCTTCCTGCAATGCTGGTGGCTCGTCCTGCGGATCTCCGGCCAGCGCACGCCAGAACAGGAGGACGTCGGCGTCATCAGCGTCGCGAATGTAGGGCGCGATGTCCACGTCGAAGCCGGAGAGATCCGAGTCGGTGTTAAACAAGTCGAGGAAATCCTTGTGCCGCAACACTGGATGGAGCGGGGATTCAGCGTCGATCGGTGGAAGATCCGCAGGCGCAGCGCTCGTGAGAGTCACCATCACTTGCCGCGCGACATCGAGTTCCTCGGTGGTGTACGGCTTGGCATCCGCGACGTCCATCCAGACGACCTGCGCCTCGTTTGTCTTATTGAACTCACCGTAACGATTGCAGCGCCCAAAGCGTTGGACAAGCGAGGCCCAGGGCGCCAGTTCGGTGAATAGCACACGAGCGGATAGATCCACGCCGGCTTCGATCGCCTGAGTGGCAATTATGATGCGGCCTTCGGCCGGCGGGGCAGCATGCAGGCGCTCTTCGTGATCGCGGCGATCCTTGGTACGGAACCGGGAGTGAATCAGTAGCCGTTCCGGGCTGTTTGAAGCAGACGAAACTGGTGGCACTGCTTTCTTTCTGCCTCTTACCGGCGATTCCGAGTAACGTCTTTCCAGTTCGGCAAACAAGCCCTGCGCCCGTTCGACGGTGTTGAGGATTGCCAGCGTGGTGGTGCGCGGCTGATGTGCCGCAAGAACGCAGTCAGCCAATGCTCCGAGGTAGGTTTTGATATCGTCGTTCGTCAGTTTCGCAGTTTTCTCGCTTTCCTCCGCCTTTCCAGACTTGTAAGGCTTCGTCGAGATGAGCGCCGTAGCGCAGGGTGTCAGAACCTTGACCGCCTCTCGCCGCTCCCGAACTGCGGGTTCCTTCTTCTCCTCCTCGCTCAATTCCAGCGCGATCGTGGAGGTGGGATCGAAATCCACCGTTCTCAACCAGTCCCGCTTCAGCGTGGCCGAGACCCATACGCTGCAACTGTTCGACGCCACACCCATCTTGCGGCGAAACGCTTCAAGTTGGACGCTGGTTTTCAACCCTGGGCCCATCAATTGGATTTCGTCGAATACCCACAGCGCGTCGTTATGCAACCAGGCGAAGTGCACGGGCCACTGATATCGGCTCATTCCATAGCCGCGCATCAGCGCCCGAGAAAGCAGCATGTCCTGGGTGCCAATCAGGATGGCGTGTTCTTCCGGGTGCTCAGCCCACGTCGCCTTTTTCACGTCTTCGGCGCCGCCCATCAGAAGGTGTACAGATACCAGGCCTTCACCCGCCTTGCCTTCAATACCCAGTTTCTTGAGCCATGTTTGAGCGTTCTGTACCGTTTGCTCTGCCAAGACTCGCATGGGCAAGCAATAGACCAATCGCCTCGGAGTTGTCTTTTTGACTGCCTCTTCAGCAAACCGTCTCCGCCACACCCACCCCAACACCGCCATCGCAGTCTTGCCCAAGCCCGTAGGTACGTCCACCAACTCAGGAAGCGTCGGCTCGCAGGCGAAGCGAATCTGAAATGGATAGGGTGTGTTTCCCGTCGCGTGTGTGAACCACTCGGCAAACTGAGGTTCTCTGGTCATGCGCCTCTCCCCTTCAGGCTATTTGCCCCGTCAAAGGCTGCCTATCTCTCGGTTCATCGAACTGACGGTATCCACACGTAGATTCATTAGTCTTTCGGTTTTATTCATCGCGCTCCCTCAAAAACGTCACGCACTTGCCTGGGGGTTGGCGCCTAAGAATACAGACCACGAGCTTTCGTTGATTCTGCTGAGTTCCACTCGCCCGGTTGTTTCTCAAGGCTGGTAGCACAACCGGTTCAGCCGCCACGCGCTTGGGCGGGTTGGACAATGCAGTCAGGACAATGGCGGCGAGTGCCTGACACAGCCTACGTCGATTCATGCTCCGCTGGTCCATCGTGCCCCTCCCCGTTCACGCACATCCGCCGCCCCGGACTTGTTTGGGCAGGCGCAACCCGGCCTACGTCTCTTTCCCTGCGCTATACGGCGGCTCTATCATTCCCACCACCCAGCACGACTCATCGGGATCGGCGGCCTCACCTTCTCGCGCCAGCGGCACGGCAATGCAATGCCCCTGCTCACAGTGTCGCCGCATGTCTGCCTCCGACAGGGCGAGGTGCACGTCGCGGTCGCATGCAGCACAATGCCGCACGTCGGCCTGCCCTGTCGGTTGTCGCTGGCTCCACTGTTGCGGGCAGGTGAATGCGAACCGGCATGCGATCTGCGCGTCGTCGTTCCACGCCATGGTTCCTCCCAATCGCAGCGCACTGTAGCAAGAACGAGGACGCCCGTCCCGTGAGAAATACGCCGTTTCGAACCGGGCAAATGCCTA
>JAHBTD010000022.1 GCA_019638775.1 Fimbriimonadaceae bacterium
GGATAAAGATGGCGTACTGGTGTCGGAATTTCAGCTGACCGAACAGGCCCTCGCCGCCCCGGACGCGTTCGTCGCAGCGCTCAAGGACTCGATCGAAGCCCTCGAAGAAGCGGAGCCGTGAGGGATACGGCCGCGGCATGTGAGCCGCAGGATCGGCCCTCCGCCGTTTCCGCGCTGTCCGCAAACTCTCCGTCCACCCATTCGACAGAGGCCTGCCGCGGACAATACGCGAATTCATTCACCATCCGCTCGGGGAACAACGGGATGTCACCCTCGCTGGATGGCCCCTGTGATTCATTTTCCATAAGACCTCTATCGGCAAGAGATATGGAAATATTCAGTTGGCAAAAAACGGTCAACGTCGGGATCGCTCACGCGTCCTGGTATATAATCACGTCCATCGTTAGGGACTGGAAGGCCCATATGGAATACCCCATCGTCATCGAGCCAGACCTCGAAGCCGGAGGTTATGTCGTGTCCTGTCCGACCTTAAAAGGATGCGTCTCACAAGGCGAGACTGAAGAGGAGGCCTTGGAGAACATCAAGGATGCTATCAAAACCTACCTCGAAAGCATCGAAGACCTGAAGCGCCTCAAGAAGTTGAGATCCCCTCTATAGCCACCCCTTCCTGGCCTATTGCCGCTTTAGCTGCCAGCAACCGACGCTGATCCGGAGACCTTTCGAGTGCAGCATCGGTCCATGTGCACGCTTTTTATCACCGGCGAGGCTGGATACGATCTCGCCCATTCCAGAGCAATCGCCTCCCCTCCTATATCCGGGAATGCGACTCTGAGATCATCAGCCAGTGTCTCCGGTTCATCCCCACTCGCGCGGGGAACACGCGCTGCGCGGCCCAATAGTTGATTTGGGCGTCGGTTCATCCCCACTCGCGCGGGGAACACAGAATGTTGACCGCCGCGCCGCGCGTTTCGACCGGTTCATCCCCACTCGCGCGGGGAACACTGACGCCATCACGATGGAACCCCCAGGCGGTGCGGTTCATCCCCACTCGCGCGGGGAACACGGTTGCCGCATAGGCGAAGGTCGGGAGAATGGCGGTTCATCCCCACTCGCGCGGGGAACACGTGATGCGCGATCCGCCGCACCCTGCCACTGCCGGTTCATCCCCACTCGCGCGGGGAACACTCGAGGAACGGAAATGCTGGCGCCATCACTGGCCGGTTCATCCCCACTCGCGCGGGGAACACGAACTGGTTCATCTCCTGCGCGGAGACCTTGCCGGTTCATCCCCACTCGCGCGGGGAACACGTGTCGCCGGTCGTGTGGGCCGCGTCCTCGGCCGGTTCATCCCCACTCGCGCGGGGAACACTTTTTGAACTGCGTCTGCATACGTCCTCCCTACGGTTCATCCCCACTCGCGCGGGGAACACTCCGCTGTCATGGCTCTTGCCTAGGCTCACGCCGGTTCATCCCCACTCGCGCGGGGAACACTACTTCGATCAATTCCAGCTCGTAACAATTGTCGGTTCATCCCCACTCGCGCGGGGAACACGCATCTAATTGCTCATCGAGCCGTGTATAAGCCGGTTCATCCCCACTCGCGCGGGGAACACGCAGATGCGGACGCGCGGCCCAGGGTACGAGTCCGGTTCATCCCCACTCGCGCGGGGAACACGTGTTGAACAGCCGCGACACCTGCAGCCTGCACGGTTCATCCCCACTCGCGCGGGGAACACGCATCCTTCTTCGGTCGTGGGTCAGTCGCACTCGGTTCATCCCCACTCGCGCGGGGAACACTAAATCGTCCCACGAACTGACCCCCGAGCAGGCGGTTCATCCCCACTCGCGCGGGGAACACGACAGTCCGTGCCAAGCGAGCGTGACTATCTCCGGTTCATCCCCACTCGCGCGGGGAACACTCCTTCTCCGACAATTCCCGCTGCACCTGGAGCGGTTCATCCCCACTCGCGCGGGGAACACCCGGCGGATCGCCTGGAGATTACGTATTACGGCGGTTCATCCCCACTCGCGCGGGGAACACGCGGATACCCTGGCTTTGCACCGCGCCGTTGACGGTTCATCCCCACTCGCGCGGGGAACACTACCACGGCGGAGACTATCGGCTCTGTCAGGGCGGTTCATCCCCACTCGCGCGGGGAACACGGGAACTCCACGTTCGGCGCCCTCGCGACGGCCGGTTCATCCCCACTCGCGCGGGGAACACGTCAAGGCGTTCTCTACCAACCTGGCCCGCGCCGGTTCATCCCCACTCGCGCGGGGAACACCACGGACTGTTCTTCTTCGGGGGCATGGGACTCGGTTCATCCCCACTCGCGCGGGGAACACATCGCCACGATGCCAGGAGAGCAAATTCCACCCGGTTCATCCCCACTCGCGCGGGGAACACCCGTGAATCGCGGCGCTGATCACCGCATCCGCCGGTTCATCCCCACTCGCGCGGGGAACACGTAGGCGTCGACGCCGACCGTGCCGGGACAGACCGGTTCATCCCCACTCGCGCGGGGAACACCTCTGTCGCGCCATCATCATGGCTGGATATTACGGTTCATCCCCACTCGCGCGGGGAACACACCGCGTTCGCCGGGTCGAGATTGAGCCCGCACGGTTCATCCCCACTCGCGCGGGGAACACACCGTCGCGGCCAACGCGCTGGACGTCGCCACCGGTTCATCCCCACTCGCGCGGGGAACACGCACGAAGATCCGGCGCTCACCGTCGATCAGGCCGGTTCATCCCCACTCGCGCGGGGAACACCTGGGCGTGCAAGTCGTCGCCGACATCGCCGACGGTTCATCCCCACTCGCGCGGGGAACACTGCGCTCAGCAGCAGTCTCATGCGGCCTCCTCCGTTTCATCCCCACTCGCGCGGGGAACACAGAAACGGGCGGCTCCAGTAGGGCCGCGTGTCCGGTTCATCCCCACTCGCGCGGGGAACACTCCGTTTCGAGCTTCAGCTGTTTGGACTTCAGCGGTTCATCCCCACTCGCGCGGGGAACACTTAAGGCGTGGAGAAAGAGCATGCTACCTCAACGGTTCATCCCCACTCGCGCGGGGAACACTTGACGCCGCTCTTGGGCTTGGCTTCGCCAATCGGTTCATCCCCACTCGCGCGGGGAACACCTGGGCTATCTGACCTACAGCGCCTACCGTGTCGGTTCATCCCCACTCGCGCGGGGAACACGGGCTGCCGGCGAATCCGGACACGGCGCGGGGCGGTTCATCCCCACTCGCGCGGGGAACACCTTCCCCGATCCCAAGCCCCAACCGCTTAAACGCGGTTCATCCCCACTCGCGCGGGGAACACGGTCTGCGTGCCGCCTGTCAGCCGGTTGTTTTCGGTTCATCCCCACTCGCGCGGGGAACACCCTCGACGGCGGGAAGGGGTAATATGTTCAGTCGGTTCATCCCCACTCGCGCGGGGAACACTCCACCATGTCAATCACTACGTCGTAATCCTTCGGTTCATCCCCACTCGCGCGGGGAACACCCAGAGGGCGCGGTCGGCGATTTTGTAGGTTTCGGTTCATCCCCACTCGCGCGGGGAACACATGTATTTCTGGACCAAGGTGCGTGACGCCGGCGGTTCATCCCCACTCGCGCGGGGAACACTTCGCAATATACCGATCCAAATACCATCGGGCCGGTTCATCCCCACTCGCGCGGGGAACACGCCGAAGGTCCTCACGATATCCTTTCCATCAATCGGTTCATCCCCACTCGCGCGGGGAACACTGCATTGGTGACACCAGAAGAAAAATATGTGCCGGTTCATCCCCACTCGCGCGGGGAACACGGAATCACGCGAACGGATACAATATGACTCGCCGGTTCATCCCCACTCGCGCGGGGAACACTTGCCGACGTGGAACGGATTTGACTGGGTAGCCGGTTCATCCCCACTCGCGCGGGGAACACGGTTCTATGGCTACGGCACTTGAACCGCTCAGCGGTTCATCCCCACTCGCGCGGGGAACACCAGGTATAGTGCTGAATGATGATCGGTTTCATGCGGTTCATCCCCACTCGCGCGGGGAACACGCAGGGCCAGTTCATCTTTCAATGTCTGACAGGCGGTTCATCCCCACTCGCGCGGGGAACACTTCACCGTGGACGGGCATGATTTCATTTGTATCGGTTCATCCCCACTCGCGCGGGGAACACGATCAGGCGAGCAACTTTGCGGTCTACGTCAATGGTTCATCCCCACTCGCGCGGGGAACACGAACTCGTCCCCGCACAACCCCAGGAAGTTGCCGGTTCATCCCCACTCGCGCGGGGAACACTTCTCCTCGGCCGCCTTATCCGGCTCGGGCTCCGGTTCATCCCCACTCGCGCGGGGAACACCGCACCCCTTCGAGCACACGGCCCTCGCGAATCGGTTCATCCCCACTCGCGCGGGGAACACTCGCTATTTCTCCACCCGATATTTCCGGCCGTCGGTTCATCCCCACTCGCGCGGGGAACACGCAGAAAGCGCAGGGCGAACGTATGGAGCGTGACGGTTCATCCCCACTCGCGCGGGGAACACGGATGCAGTCCGTCACTCGACCCCCATGAGGCCGGTTCATCCCCACTCGCGCGGGGAACACGGGCGACCTATGGCCTCGACTACTACGCGCAGCGGTTCATCCCCACTCGCGCGGGGAACACGTCATAACTCCCTCCCGTGTCGTCATGCAATCCGGTTCATCCCCACTCGCGCGGGGAACACAAAAACAAACTGACCGATCTCAACGACCACCTCGGTTCATCCCCACTCGCGCGGGGAACACGAATGGAAGGCGGGGGCATCGCTCTTCACGTCCGGTTCATCCCCACTCGCGCGGGGAACACACCGTTCTCGCGGACCTCGGAAAAGATCGAGGCCGGTTCATCCCCACTCGCGCGGGGAACACTGATCATGACGCGGGCCACCATTCGACAATGACGGTTCATCCCCACTCGCGCGGGGAACACTGCACTCGGCCTCTATGCGCATCGAGGGCTGCCGGTTCATCCCCACTCGCGCGGGGAACACATACGGTCCTGGCAGGGGTGGGCTTTGAAATTTCGGTTCATCCCCACTCGCGCGGGGAACACATGAGTTTGCCGTTGACCGTGGCTTCAGCAGTCGGTTCATCCCCACTCGCGCGGGGAACACTCCATCTTGCGAGAGAGTGGCGCGATTGTCGCCGGTTCATCCCCACTCGCGCGGGGAACACGCCAAAATAACCGCTCTGCACCATGAGACAACTGGTTCATCCCCACTCGCGCGGGGAACACTCATCTTTGGTGGACCGCATGGGGATATTCCGCGGTTCATCCCCACTCGCGCGGGGAACACTTTTGTGCAAGCCTTCGGTTGCGCAGCAGCGTCGGTTCATCCCCACTCGCGCGGGGAACACACTTCTTGAAAGATATTGATCCAGAAGGACAATTTCATGTCCCCAAAATCTACCGCTCAATTGCCCAACGAAGATGCCTTACTGGGACGGCTGCGAGGACGCTGCCTCTCCTCCCGTTTCAGGCAAGAAACTGACAAGTTTTGCGCCGTCCAGTTCCACCGGAATCCGACGATTCGTGCCAAGCGTCACAAAATCGAATCCTGCTTCGTTGTTGCAACGCCACGCCATCACGGCGTTGCCTTCTCCGATTCCTGCCTCGACTTGGCTCCAAATATGCTCGCGCACCTTGACCGAGTAATTGCCGACGTACACTCCCGCCCGAACTTCCAGGAGCCACACTGCCAGTCGCCCGCGTAGCCGCGGCGGCGCATTCTCAAGTACGATGACCAGCATCGCCGATGTTGTCCTGATTAGGGATAGCCGGAAGGACTTGCTCTTCAAACGGTGTCGGACGAGGAATTTCTCCCGCAGCCAGCATCTCTTCAATGCCCGGGATGATGCGCTCCAACAGCTTGGTTTCACGGAATTTGTCGCGACAGGCCAGGCGCACTTGCTGTTCGGCATTGGGCGGGTTTTTCGCCGCTAACCGAAAGGCCAAGGGCACAACGGTTTCAAATTTGTAGATGTCCGCCACATCATAGACGAACGAGAGCGGTTTGCCGGTGTGAATAAACCCGATCGCCGGGGCGTACCCCGCAGCCAACACCGCCGCTTCTGTGACGCCATACAAGCACGCGGTCGCGGCAGACAGGCACCGATTGGCGATATCCCCCTGGTCCCAGTCTTCGACATCGTAGTTCCGAGCCTTCCATTGCACCCCGGCTTGTGCCGCCACGCGCTTGTACATCTCGCGAACACGCGCCCCCTCGATCCCTCGCAACTGCTCAACCGAGCGGCGTTGGGGTGGCTCCTCGCCAAATCGCAACGCATACATCTTGCGCACGACTTTGAGTCGCAGCTCATCATCGAGCGCGAGTTTCGCTTGGTACAGCAGACGATCGGCCCGCGCACCACCCGGCTGACCGGCAGAATAGAGACGGACCCCGGCCTCACCGATCCAGACCAACAATGTGCCGACACGAGCCGCCAACGCACAGGCGGCGTGAGAGACCCGCGTGCCCGGTTCCAGCATCAAGCACACCACCCCGCCGACGGGAATGTGTGTGCGCACTCCGTTCTTGTCGACGACGACAAACGCCCCATCTAATACATCAAGATGGCCGTACTCGATGTAGAGCACGGACAAACGCTCTTTAATCGGGATCGGTTTCAACGGCGGCAGAATGTCAGCCATGCGATTACTCCAAGACCACCGACATCACACGCGCCGGACCAGCAACAGGCCACAGCCAAAGCCTTTGGCGGGGCAAACTGCTCACATCTTCATGCGATCGGCGCCACAGACAAGAGCCCCAGGCCCAATGTCTTGCCGTGGCCGATCCCTGTACGCAGCACATTTGCAAAGGCATCCGCATCGGTCACAGTCAGCACACCGTCGTACAACACCGAAAAAATCCGAATCCTATTTCCATGATGTTGCATACCGCTTAGCATCTGTTCTTGCGAAACCGCTACATCGACTCGAGGCGTTTCCTGCTCTGACCCAACGGGCGAGTGTCGTTGTGGAAGCACAAACCCGTGTGCCTGCCCCTTCCGCTGAATCCACTGCTCTTGTTCAACGAGCTGCAGCAAGCCCAGCCGCTTCCCATTGCGACTCACGCAAGGGTTCGCTCTGAGTCGAAACCTATACCGCTGGCCGGACTTGAGCGCATCGAGCTTTAATCGTCCGTCCAGATCGATCGGAGCATCCGCCTTTGCAAGCCATCCCTGTACGCCAATTCCAGCCCAATCTGGAATCGCACGACTCTGTATAAGCACTCGTGGACACCCCTCCGGACCTGACTCCGGCTCAAGTCGCCACAGCACTGCTCCTTCTGGACATTTTTGCTCAGGCCGGCTGAACGCACGGCATAGCGTGGCATGCAGTTGATACGGATCGGCAAGGTCGCGACGGGCCTCACGGCAACGTGGGTCAAGATAGATTCTATGCAGAAACATGGGCCACCCCCTCAGGAAAGGGAATCCACTCTGAGCGAACGAATCGTGCGCCGAATCTCCGCTCGGCAAACGAGGACAATAGTTGATCCATACGAAGCACGCCCGAACCATCCGCTGACTCCAAAGACAGGAGAAGCTGCGCAGGACGGTCTTCCCATTTCCGGTGTGTGGCAATCCAGGGATACCGAGCCAATGCTTCGCGCAACGGCAGATCTTGCATTGCGTCCTCCATCCAAAGAGGTTCCGATGGCACATAAGATTTCCGGCCCAGAGCCAGAGGCCAGACAGGATTACGCAGCGCAGCGTGCAGTCTTCCCAGCAACGCATTGTCCTCGTCCGCTACTCCAACTAAAAACGCTGCGTCCGCCAAATAGTCTCGCGTCGTCACGGCTGTTTCATGAATCTTAGATCTGTCTGCAGAGATAATGTGCTGGGCTGTTTGATAATCGCGCCTTGGGATACCAGCCCGATCATGACGAACACCCATGGACAAGTGCGAAAGCGGTTCCAGATCGGTCCAATTCTCCCGATCAATTCCCATGGCAGCGGCAAGTAAGCCCACAACACCGGACTTGCTTGGCTCCTTCCCCGTATCGCGTTGGTCAAAACGACTGGTTGTGCCCCACGATTGCATGGGACCGACCAAGCGCAGCAGTAGAGTGGGCATGGTTCACTCCTTCACAGCAGCGAGGCTCTTCTCTAGCAAGTCCGTCATGGTATTGACTGCGGTTCCGAACCCATCAAGTTTGGTGTCCGTAAGATTCAATACGAAAGTTCGTCCTTCGCCGCCATAGACTGCGCGTAGCTTCTTTGACTTTTCGACCAACTTCTCTGCGGATACCCTGGTAAGCGATTCGTCCTTGCGGACACGCAGAGCTGTTTCAAAGGCGTTGGCCAGATTCGACGCCGCAGCATTATGACGAACGGATACCGCCACAAATTCTGGCTGATTGTGTGCTGCAAAGGTATTTTGCTTGCCGGTTGGTTCCGCGACGACAAAACCTTCCAGAAAGGCCTTCAACCCTTTCTCTGCAAGCTCTGTGTCACTTTGCAAATTGGCCTTGAGTTTCTCCCAATCGACCACGGCATACCGATAAAAGCAGGCCGAATTGAATTCCACGGTGCCCATCATGTCAGCGCCCGCAGTATCCTCCGGTTTCAAATCATCAACAGCCGTATAAAAATCGAATTCCCGCTCGACAGCGTGGGTCGAAATTGCGTGGGCCACCTGGCAGGCCGCGTGCTGGTTCTTCTCTGGCATGTCGGCAAGCATGCGCCCGAAAAGAGCGACATCGACGGCTTTGCCGCCGTTAAAGATAGCGGCGATATGATCCTGAACTTCTTTCGGTGCACCACTGGCAATCGCTTTTTTCCCTTTCCCCTTGGCCTTTTCAGCACCATCTTTCGCCTCTGGTGCGATCTGGTCCCAGAACCTGTGAATCGCATCGGCCAAAGCGGCTATTTCCCTCTGGCCGAGAAAGAGCAAGTATTGAGTCTTGCCTCCTTCGGCAGGTTTGAGCTTAACGTATGACAATGCTATTTCTGCCTTGGCCAACGCTTCATCTTTTGCACGCCTGCCAACCAGTAAATCAGCAATAGCCTCATACACCCTTTTTGTTCGCACCGCGAGTTCATCAGCGTTGAACAGTCCTTCCCTCTTCTTCTGGTCGAAGTAGCTGCGCACAGCTCGTTTTTGGCACTGGCTCGAAACGCGAGCACGGCGGCTCCCGCCAAACCAGGCATCCTTCGGAGCGCCGGTATCGTCACGGTTGAGATTGGATGGGGCAAAGTTTTGCAACGCGTGAATCTCGATCAAGGTCTTCATGCTGGCTGTTCCTCCTCGGTAACGGATTCTGCCTCTGTTCCTGTGTCGCCTTGCAGATTTCTGTAGAAATCTCGCGCCCAGCTGTTCTGGGTTCGTTTTTGACCATCGTTCCAATAAACAAGCCCTGTCAGCAGCGCCTCAAAATCGATGGAGTAATCTTTGAGCAGCGCAATTACCTGTCGAAGACGGTGGGGCAACTCATCACTGCTCGAATCGAGCAATGTGATGAACCGCCGCTCTGTGCTGGTCGAACCACTTGCCGCCTGGTAAGCGGCACAGGCCTTACCAATAGTCGTCGGGACTGCCGCATGTCCTTCCCGCGAATGTGCAGCCCAAAGACCGGCGACCAAATAGTGCATCTCCCGCTTCCATTCATCGCTCTCATTCTGCACAAAGGGTTCGACATAGGGATACGCGGGTGGAAACGCTCCCGGATCAAACGCAAGGCTACGCCGTAATAGGGCTCTCACCTTGGTATCTTTCTGATTGAGGCCTTCCAGCCATTCGATAAATCTCCTCATGCTTCCTCCATCGCCAGTGTCAGTTTCAGAATCTCATCATCAAGCTCTTTCAGCTTGGCCTGTATAGGCGCCTCGGCTCTCACCAGCGCCCGGATGGCCCAGGCATCGCCCATTGAAACCGAGTTGCGATGCTGTTCCCATGCCTGTTTGAGAACAGCCCGGACTGAGTCGAGCCACTGACAACGGATGTCCTCGGAGTTACGCTCCCGAGTGTATTCGCCCAGGATCTCGTGAAAATTCGATTCAAGAATAGACCAGTACCAGGAATTTACTGTGATCTGCTTTACGAATTTCTTGACGTCGTTCTTGTCAGGTTCTCGCTCCCCTCGACCTAGAACATCTCTTGCGTACGATCGACAGGCTAACCAGAGAGATCTTTGTGCATCTTCTGCCTCATTAAGAAGTTGCCTGATTTCCGTTCGAATGAATCGGTCTTCACCTAACGCCTCAGGTAATACAAACCGCTCCATGCGCCAGTACTCAATCTTTGCCTTGTTGTTCGCCTGGCCGAGAACCATCATCGATCGCGGGAAACGTTTCGGGTCTAATCGAGTTATCGAAATAGCATGCTCTATAACCAAAGGACCTAAATGCGCCGTGTCGGGCAGTAACGAATCAAAATCCCGCCACAGACCCCGGTCTCGAAATTGGACCGGTAATTTTCCATTCTTGTCGTCAATCCTGTAAGCCAGCATAGGATCTATCTGGCTCTTAGAAGAATCGCCAACTCCAGAGGCAAAACCAAGCTTATCGACCCGGCCCAGATCATTCTTCATCAAGATAATAGATCGAGTTCGCCAGGTATACCGGTCGGCAAAACCATTTGCAGGACGCTTTACTCCCTCCTTCAACTTCTTCACTGATTCTGGCTCTCTCTCCCACAAGGGTAGATCCATAGCGGCAACTTCTCGGTTCTCGGGGATGAGAGAAAACAGAAGGGTATCCTGAAGATCATTGCCGAGCGGTAGAACTATTGCAGCCGTAGCTGAAGGTGCTGTGCCAGTGTGTGAAAGTTCACTTTTCCCACAGCTTACGGAAAATGTTTGGCTGGCCAGAATCCAACGTGCGGCCGCAGCTTCTGAAATGGCACCAGGTGCCCCTACATCCACATGATCGAACAAAACCTTGGCATTGTCGGCATTATGCTCGGCCGCAAGCACTGTCCAGGATCGCCATATGTTCGGCTCAAAAGTTGGAACCTGTCCGAAGGGAATTTTCTCATCAAACAGCCAGAATCGATCCCGCCACTTGGCCAGATACACTGTGATCTTGTCGCTCGGCAAGCCGACCTTAAATAACGCCTTTGCTTGATCAATGTCCGCTGGTCCCTCCAGCGCACGGTACAGCACAGCAAGCAGAAAGCGGTGAAGCGCTGCTACCACCAATGGAGAAGGGTCCTCGATGGCAGCAATGTCGTTGGCCCTTAGCAGGACATCTTGAATGCCCAGTTCGCCGCGGCTCCCACTAAGGAATCGAACCGGAATCCACTTTTCGTCAATGAGGTTGAAGCGGCTCATTCTGTCTCCTTTGGCTCGTATACGACCCCTAAATCGTCATCGAGTCGCACGGTCGCGTCTTCCTCCCAACGCCCATCAGCGTGCAAGAACAGCGGGAAGCACCTGCGCAAGAGCGGTGAGTCCTTCCAACCTTCTGGTACCCCCATTTTTTTGAGTCTCTGAACCACGGCGATTCGCGTAAGATTCACGCCCCGCAGGAACCATCCTTTGGATTGCGCGAAATCCGGTGTGATCTTGGAGTCGAAGCCGTCTTCCAACCACAGGGGAATCGCGATGACCGAGTCCTCGCCAAGTCTCGTCTGAGCCATGAGGGTTCGATGAATGCCTGGTTCGTCTTCATCGTAGAGCACGAATCTCGCTGGATCATTCCATGACGCATCATCGGGCAAGCCAATGATGGCCTGATTTGCCTGTCCTGTGTGAGCGATGGTCTTCCCATCACTGACCATCAAAGACTTGTCCAATCTCTCCTGAACTGATTCAGGCACATCAACCTTCTCTTCGTACACGTCTTCCACGAGCGTATCGATTTCATCCGGAAGTGTGACATGCTGTTTCCCCCGCAACAGACTCCACGTCCGCAACAGGATGTCTTCACGATAGACCGCACCCCACCAGAGCGGCTTTCCGAATGAAGATGGTTCATTATCCGCTAATCCCGCGACCAGAAGGATCGGCGCCGAGACTGGCCGACTCACTCTTGCGTGCCTCCACAGGCGGCCGGCACGCTGTAACACCAGGTCGATTGGCGCCAGGTCCGTCGCAATCACATCAAAATCTAAATCGAGACTCTGCTCCGCCACTTGAGTGGCAATAAGGAGTTTTCTTCCGACTCGACTTGCGTCACTCCCGAACATCTCTAACACCTGTTCCTCACGCCTGTGCCGCCGGTCTGCTGGGAATCGAGCATGAAAAAGAAACACGTCTGTTCCATCAGGCAGACGCTTGCCGACACGTTGCCCCTCACGGATCAGCGGATCACCAGCGGGAAACAGTCGATATAAGTCCTGGGCTCGCTGCACCGTATTCAACAACGCCAACCCCAGTCCGCCCTGAGTGAGATGCGACTCTAGTGCAACACGGATATCGGATAGGTCTGGAGTGAGGGCTTGCACACGCACTGTCTGGCGGCGTGTTGGATCGGCCTGAAAATGCTTCTGGCTCACTGGCTGGCCTTGCTGAAAAACGGAGAGGCGAGGATATGGCACTTCTGGGACTGGCGTTGTCTCGCTGACAACGGAGGCCAACTTTCGACGAATCGAGGGTGGGAGCGTCGCCGACAGCAGCACGACTGAGGAGCCGAGCGCTAGCAGCCAGCGGAGCAGATGAATTAGGAGGGTACCAGTATAGGCATCATAGGCGTGGATTTCGTCGAAGACGACCACGCGGTTCGCGAGGCCCCAGAGGCGAACAAAGTTGTGTCGAACCGGCAGAATGGGCAGTAGCGCCTGATCTGCCGTTCCCACGCCGTATTCAGAGAGCAGGGCCCGCTTTTTATTCGTGAACCATTCACCGGCCCGTACCTGCCCTTCTTTTTCGTCCCAGATACTGGACACCTTTAAGTTCTGAAATGCGTCATTGAGTAATGCGCCACCATGTACCAATTGCAGGTCGAGCGTTCGATTGACTCCTTGGTCACGTAGGAATTTGAGGGTTCGTGTGAACATCGCATTGCCTGTGGCTTTAGTCGGCAGGGCCACATAAAGGCCACGATGCCCGAACCTCCTCTGTAACTCCAGATGGGCAAGGAATGCCGCCTCCGTCTTACCCTCACCCATGGGGGCTTCCAACAGTAGAATGGCAGGGGCCGTCAGTTCAGCGAGAGCTTCGGCAACTGCACGCTGTAACGGGCGAGGAGGAAAACCAAACTCCTCCAGAAAAGATTTTTCCCCTATTGCGAGCGGCGTTCTTGCTTCCCATCCGATTGCATTCAGAGCGTGCTCAGCACAAGCTCTTCGCGATTCGAACCACGCGTTCAAGTCGCCGCAGTCATCAGGGGTTCCGAAGGCAAACCACTCCTCGTTCGACCCAATCCAATCGGCAAAACTCGCAAGCCCCGCCAACAGCATGAAGTCCGGACCGGACAGATTCTCCTTTTTGGGAATGAGCGTGGGCTTAAGAACTTGAACAAGCGCTTTTATCAGGCCCTTGCGCACGTCGCTCCACAAAGGTTTTCCCATCGCCCGCTTATCGCCCATCAAGTGATCCAAGATGCGAGGGCTAGCCCGCTCACCATGATGGCATCCCACGGCATCAGCAGCTAAATCCGCCAAATCGTCTGGCCACCTCTGTTCTCGTAGCCATGCTGACAACGCAATTTGACTCACAAAGGCGTGATTGATGCTGGTGTTTGGACATCTTCCTGCATCCAGAGCGGATAGATTCTTCCACTTGCATTGAAACCCTGGACAAGCCTTTCCCAAGTCATGACACGCGATCAGGAACAACAGCCACGGTCTGGCTTGCTTCCACTCCAGCCCGATGATCTCCGCCATTCTCGTGCGAGTCGAATCGGGCTCACGAAGCAGAACGGCCTCTGCACTCGCAGCGACATCCAGCATGTGGAGGATCAGCGGGTGCCATCGTTCTTCCACACCCCGAGAAGTTTTGGCCCAAAGATTTCGTAGTACGTTATCCATCACCGACAACATCCTGTATTCATCTGAACAGGCCTACGCCTCTTTCCCCGCGCTATACGGCGACTCCATCATTCCCACCACCCAGCAGGGTTCGTCAGGATCGGCTTTTTCCTCCGGCTGCGCCAGGGGCACCGCGATGCAGCGGCCCTGCTCACTCTGTAGCCGCATGTCTGCCTCCGACAGGGCGAGATACACATCGCGATTGCATTCAGAGCAATGCCGCACGTCGGCCTGCCCTGTCGGCTGCAGCTTGCTCCACTGTTGCGGGCAGGTGAATGCGAACCGGCATGCGATCTGCGCGTCATCATTCCACGCCATGGTTCCTCCCAATCGCAGCGCACTGTAGCAAGAACGAGGATGCCCGTCCCGTGGGAAATGGACGTGTGGTGGCTAGGCAAATGCCTAG
>JAHBTD010000023.1 GCA_019638775.1 Fimbriimonadaceae bacterium
ACTTCCCGTCACAAGATCCGCTGTTCACGAATCATCATCCGCATTCCCGAGGGGAGCGCATGACGACACGCGGGATGCGGAAGCAGCTGAAGGCCGGGTTCAAAGAAGCGGGCCTTGCCCAACCCCATGTGACCGCCCTGTCACTCCGGCTGTCGGGCGGAGCCTTGGCCTATCGGAAAGGGGCGAGCCCGTCTGAGCTCAAAAGGACCATGCGGCATGAATCCATTCAGACGACCCAGGTCCTCATTGACCAGGTCAACCGCATACGATTTGGGGCGGAACGCTACCTGGACGATATTCAGTAGTTACGGAAATGGCGGTGCACCCGCCAAAAGGCTCTCGGAACAGCCTCTACCCACCGACTTCCCCCGGGTGACCAACCCAGGAACCGGTTGCCAAGTGAAACCGTGAATGAGTCAGACCTTCCTAGAATGCTTTCTGGCGGCGTACCCAGCACCCCACGGCCAAGGCAGGAGCGAACGAACGCACCACCGCTGGTCGGTCAGAGCGTGATAGACCCTTCACAACTCGGAACAGCCGCGGCCTTTCATTGATAATCTTCTGGTTTTCTTTGCAGGATCTCCATGAAAATCTTTGCCGCCAGATAGCGTCCCGCCGCTTCCACATATCGGAATTCCGCATCTACCGCAATGGGATAGCGCTCACCAACGACGAGCGACTCAGCCATCTCCACATGGTGGTTGATCTCGCCTTCATGACGAACCACGTGCAGGACGCGCGCAGGACCGATCCATCCTCGATCCGCCGTCTGTCCTTCTTCTTCCGGAAGAAAGATCGTACGCGACAGCCTCACCACAGGACGCTCACCAGGCACAATAGCCGTGACCACAGCGAAACTTTGCAAGCGTGGATCCGGAAGATCCTCGCCCCTGGTGATAGTGTTGAAGGCGTCGTCTTCGTCACTCACGCGGCAGGCCTTGGCTGATAGCGCTGAACGCGAATGTCTTTCGCCCGACTGCGCGTTTGGGTGATGTCATAGGAATTTTGCATTCGCATGAGCGTCTCCATATCGACTCCGAAGGCCTTCTCAAAGCGCAACGCCATGTCACCCGACAGATCCGCCTTGGCATTGAGCAAACTCGATAAGGTCGGGCGCGAGACACGTAGCACCTTAGCCGCTTCCGTCACAGACAGATGATGAGCCTCGATAACTTCCGATCGTAAAAAATGGCCCGGATGGACCGGCTTCAACATCCGCATAGCTTTCCCCTCAGTGATAGTCTTCATAATTCACCTCCACAATTTCCCCGTCCTTAATCTGGAACGTCAGACGCCAATTGCGTGTGACGTGCAGGCTCCAGACGCCTTTGCGATTGCCGGTGAGCTGATGGGCTTTCCATGAAGGAAAGGCGCGTAAATGCTCCGGCTCCCGCATATCCTGTAGAAAGGACAGCATGGCGCGGAGTTTATCCACCGCATCGGGAGGGAGACCTTTGGCCTTGTCCTCGAGATATAGTTTCTTCAATCCCTTATGGGAAAAATTCGTAATCTTCACTTCTTACTGTAGCCTGTTGCCTTACACATGTCAATATTGAGCTGGCGCGGCGATGAACTCTTAGCAGGAGTGGATGTAAGGAAACAGCTACCCAGCGTGGATTGCTCTTATGGTTCCTGCCGCCTAGTAACGAGCGGTTTCAAGCTCCAAGTGCAACGGGCGAATGATAGCGCACGTGCGCATAGACTTGCAGCGGGGTCGCAAAGTCGAGACATTTTCGTTGGCGCGTGTTCAGCCGATAGGCAATGGCGCTCAACTATCGCAGAGTATAGCAGGACAGGTCTGTCCCCTTGGGCAAGTACTGACGCAGCAACGCGTTGGTATACTCGTTGGTCCCGCGTTGCCACGGGCGCATGCGGATCGGCAAAAAGATCTGGATCGCAAGCCGCTGGGCCAAGCGCGTGTGCTCCACCATTTCTTTGCCCCGTAATAGGTCAGCGTTGTTCGCAATGGAGCGGGCGCCTGTCACAATATCCTGGTGAACCCTTGATAGGTACTCCAGGCATCCGGTCCATCCATTCGCGCCAGCAAGACCAGGCGCGTGATCCGCGAGCTGGGCTCTCATTGCCGACGACGAGAATCGACCGGCGTTGAGCCGACTGGCATCGTGGGAGACACACCACAGGGCTCATCGCCGATACAATCGGGAGGTATTCCCCCAGGTGGTCTCAACTGCCTCCTGTTTTTTCCAAGTCCAATTTTGCTACAGGGACACGTCTGGTCCTGAATGCAGCGCATCGCTTCGCACTTCAAATCGTATGTACTAAGCCGTTGCAGATCTCCAGCACTATTCTGCTTCTTTTCCTTGGCCCTTATCCCCACAGTGGAACAGTTGGGCTGCCTGGCCGATTCGAGTGGCTCTCGGCCAGCCTCTCTGCAAAGGCATCATGTCCTCGGTTACCCGGTGGGTTTTCATCCAATGCGCCCACATAGTGGAATAACGCGCCAAAGGCCGCCACGTTTAGGCCGTGCCCGGTCTCATGGCGAACCAGACCTGCATCGCCGCTCGCGCCCTCCCGCAGGAAGACGAAGTTACCGAGGTTGAAGCCATCCGCACCACCTGATGGCTCAATCAACCCGCCGCCCATCACGATGATGCCCGTGCCCCAATCAATGCTGATGTGGTCAATGCGCGCAGCATCCCAACCGCTGCCACCAAACCAGCCGGGGATAGTCACTGTGAAGAAGTGCATCACGACGTTGACGACGAAGAAGATGAGCCCCACGCCCGTCGCCAACCACGACATCGGCATCAGCCAACTCGCCCAGCCCAAAACGCCCTGGTAAAAACTGTTCTGCGCAACGCCATCGAACACGGCTAAAAAGTTGATGACGCCCAGCGACACACCCACAAACGGCCCAAAGATGGCGGTGGCCAAACCGGCGTTCAACCCCGCATTCATCCCAATCAAGAAGCCGCGCATAAAGTCGCCAAAGCCGGTGCCCGCCGTTGCGCTGGCGATGGCGTACAAGCCCACCATCACCCCAAACGCACCTACTGTTAAGCCTATGCCCACCAGCACGGCCACAAACACACCAAACGCGCCTGCCGTCATCACCGTGAGGGCCACAATCGCCACAGCAGCAATCACGCCCACAATCACACCCACAACGCCGCCCAGCACGCTCCAAAACGAGAGGCCGGTTGGGTCGGTCTTATTCAGCGGATCGTTGGCGACGTAGATAAACGGGTGCAGCGCCTTCGGGTTGTTCAAGAATTTTTCCGGCTGGTAAATCGCCAGCGGGTCGGGCGTCAAAAAGCGCCCGATCTCCGGTGCGTAATAGCGTTTGCGCATGTAGAAGAAGCCAGACTCGGCATCGAACGGATGCGCGCCGAAGGTTCGGAAATCCACATTGCCCGAACTGCTAAATACGTTGCCAAACGGGTGATACACAATCGCCGCGATCTTGGTGCCTGCGCCATCCGTAAAGAAGGCTGAGTTGCCCAGATAGTCATCATGCACAAAGCGTGTATTGCCATCGAACACAATGGCGACGCGCAAATGCCCCAGCCGCACAAAGTAGGCGGGTTTGTCATCGCGAATTTCGACCAGTGCGCCCACAAACAACGTGCGTGAGACATGCCCATGCCCGTCGTCCACGGTCTTGCTCACACGCTGGCCGGTGTGGTCGTAGGCATAGGTCGCACTCAGGCCGGATACGGCGGTAAAGCGCGTCAGTTCGTTCTTGGCGTCGTAGGCCAACGTCTTGCCGGGCAAGCTCAGCAAGTTTCCGTTGGTGTCATACGTCACATTCACGCGCGCTGCACCGTTGAGTGTCACACCAGCCACGCGGTCGGGGTGCGCGGCATCGTCGTAGTGCATCACACAGCCAGCCTCGTCAAATCGCGTCAGGTTGTAGTGGTTGGCGTAGTCATAGCTGCGGCTCACTGGCGCGCCGTTCTCAATCGTCGTCACACCTTTGATTTGATACAGCGGATCGTAGGAAAAGCTGCGCTGCCCTGCGCCACCCGCCGCGCTGTCCTGCCAATTCAACAGCATCTCCATCTGGTCAAAGTCCAGGGTACTGCTCTCCAAAATCTGGTTCTGGCTGTTGCGCGTGGTTTGGGTTTTGATGCGACCTGGGCCAGGCGTGTACTGCATGTCGCGCACCACGCCGTTGGCATACGTCACCTGCACCGGCAACCCGCGCGGGTCATAGCGCACGTTGCTCACAAAGCGAGGGATGGCTTGTGTCCACCCGTTCGACGTCAGCGTTCTTGCGAGACGTGTACCGTCGGGGTGTTGCACAGCCACTTCGCGCCCCAGCAAGTCATACTCGTGGCGCAGCGTGTGCCTCGCGGCTACCCCATCAAAACGATACTCGTGTTCCACCAGGCTGCCGGTCGGGTTATAGATGAACTTCTGGCTGCCGCCCACATAGCTCACCTCGGCCAGGCGCCCAAACGCGTGTTGCGCCAGGTCGTCGTAGCGGTATCGCTCCAGCGTTATGCCCCCGCTGACCAGTTGGGTGATGCGCCCATGCGTATCTATCATTGCGCGAATGTCGTTGCCGTTGGCATCCAGCGTGCGCACGATCAATTTGCGCGCGTTGTAATACAACCGCCGCGCCCCTGCATCGCGCTGCTGAATACTCAGCCGGTTGCCCAACCGGTCATACTCATATGTGGCCATCACGCCGTTCGCATCGCTCACGCTCAACACCTCGCCACCCGCACCCACGCTATAGCGCGTTGTCATCGTTGCGCCATTGCCCAGATCTTCAATCACCTGCGTGCGGTAGCGAAAAACATCGAACAGCTCGCGGTGAGGCGTGTTGAACTGCCCGCGCGCCACATTCGCCGCCGAAGCGTCGTGGTCGTTGGCGTCGCGGGTTACCACCTCAAACGGAAAATACGCCGCTGTCGAAACGCCGCCGTTGTAGTTTACGGTTTTCACCACTCGCCCGCGCCCGTCGTAAAACGTATCGCGGTGCGGCTTGGCGGTTAAGTCTGGCACGGCAAAGGCCAGGTTGTTGGAGAAGGTGGGCTCGTATTCGCGCTCGGCCTCGCCCCAGGCATTGGCGGCGCACCAGCCCGACACCACGAATTGCCCACCTTGCGTCTCGGCACGCTGTTGCACCTCTTTGCCGCCGCCATCGAAGTAGGCTACCGCTTGCGCCAGGCCAGCCGCGCCGGGCGCAAACCGCAATTGCGCGATGCGCGCGTGCGGCACATTGGCGTCGTCGTAACGGTATTGGCGCGGCGCATCGGCCAACGACTCACCGGGCAGCGCTGTAGCGGTGACACGCCCTTGTGCATCGTAGGCAAACTGCGCCTGTGTGCCATCGGCGTAGGCAATGCGAGTGGGTTGGCCGATGGCGCGGTCAAACGCAAACTGTGTCACTCCTGCCGCGTCGGTCAACTTGATGCGAAACAACTGGTCGGCATCGTGTTCATATGCAGATGTGTTGCCCAACTCATCCTGGATTGCCGTCTTTACGCCATGCGTGTTGTAGGCGCAGCGACCCGTCTGAGTGAACAAGGCAAGATGGCCGTCCACGTCGTTGCTTGCCGCATAGCCCAGGGTTGCGGCATTCATGCCCGCGTAGTGCGCGTCGAACTCAGCTTGGAGCAACACCAACGCTTCTTCGCGACTCAGCAACCCGCGCACCGTCTGGCCAAGGGGCAAGCCCACAAAGTCTGGCCCATCGTAATAACGGCGCGTCTCGGAGAGCAACGCGCCCGCTTCATCGCGCACCACAATGCGCGAAGCACGGTCCAACAACCAGGCTGTGGTACTGTTGGCATAGCTGATCTCGCTAGTGCGTTTACGTTCGGGCTGCGCTACGCCTGCATGCGTGCCATACCCACGATGCTGCTCCTTTGTCACGTTGCCGTTTGCGTCGTAGGTGTAGGTCTTCTCCTCTCCGCGCAGGTCGCCGGTGTTGGTTCGTTCGGTGTCCTCCAGGCGGTGTTTGGCTACAAACACGAACGAGCGTTTGCGGCCGTCGGGCAACATCCCCAATACGCTCAGCCCATACTCGGAGACTTCGGTGCGATACGGCCTGTTTTGATCGGGTGAGCCATCCAGGCTATAGGTCTCGCTGCGGTGCAACATGCCGTTGAGCGCAGCGTGTTCCAGCCCGTTGCCCGGCAAGCGCTCCTGACCCATTAGGTAGTGAAAGACGATGCGAACATCGGCGCGGCTGAGGCTGCCATTGCTTCGTTCGATGCGCTCACTGCGCCGAAAGCCGTGGAATTGGCGCGTGTTCGGCTCGTAATGCGCTTGGTGATAGTTGAAATCTAGCGCGGTGCTCCGACCGCTCACCAGGTCGCGCTCGCGCGTGCCCGCCACCACCAGATACGGAAACGGAAAGTGGGTGTCCCACAACTCGCCCGCTGCTTCGTCACGCGCAAAGTCTTCCACAGCCGAGCGATACAACAACTCCGACACCAGGCCAGACCCGTTCTCGACCGTGGTGAGCAAATAGGGCAACGAATTGCCAAACGCCAATTGCACGTACGCCATCGTCCGCCCGCGATAGCTGTTCCACACCAGCCCACTGCCCATTTGCCCCTGCATGTTGGCGGCACGCACCGTGCCCGAAATGGGCGGCGGCACATCGCGGATCAAAATCGCATCCGCAAACTGCATCCCGTTTTGGTTGATAAAAATCTCGATGCCTTCGGGCGTGAAGTGAACGAGATCGGCGCAGCCATCGCCATTCAGGTCGGCCAGCAGCACGCTTTGTGGCTGACGCAAGGCATCGCGCAGGCGTGGGCTATTGCGTAGCTGCATGGGTTGGCCAAAGCGCCCAATCCCCAGGCTCGGCCACACCTCCACCCGCCCAGACTGCACCCGCACCACATCTTGCAAACCATCACCGGTCATATCGGCCAGATGCACAGTGGGGTCGGCCAGGCTGGGAACGTTTTCGCTGTTGAAGATCAATTGCGGCTCGGCCCAGCCGCGCTCGCTTTGGTTTTGCCACAGTGCAATGGCGCGGCCCATGTTAGCCAGCGCATCTATGCGGCCATCGCCGTTGCAATCGGCCAGCTTTAGCGAGGGCGAACGCCAGGTTGGCGTCGTGCGCTGCCCACGAGGGAAAGCCACAAACCGCGACCAGCCCTCGCGACCGCCGTTTTCATAGTAGCCCTGCAATTTGTCATTGCCAGCCACCAGCAAATCGGCGGTGCCCGATGCGTTCATGTCCAGAAACGCCAGCCCCTCGCGCGAAAGCGAGCCAATGTGTGGCATGCGCTGCAATGGCACAGGGTGGCTCCAACGGCCGTCGCCTCGGTTACGCCAGTAATACTGCGCCCCGTTACGAATGTGTAGCACGCCCGGCAGCGGCGCGTTGTCCATCGTGACCAGCGCCACATCGTCCTCGTTCAGCGGGGGCGGTTGAGGGCCTTCCTCGGGCGGGTCAATCCAATTGATGGCGTACTGAGTGGGTTGGAAGCGCGTGTAGCCGAATTTGGTCGCTGGCCGTCGGACATCTTGCGAGCCATCTTGTGCTGCGCCGTGTGAGGTCATCCGCACCGAGGTCAGCAGCGACAGCCCACTCAGGGCATCGGGCTCGTAGCCCACGGTCCACGAGCGAATCAATCGCTCGTTGGGCGTGTCTGGGTCGAGGAACAACGCAAGGCGTTTGCAGCGCAAGGCGCGGTGGCGCACAAACCCCATCCGAGCATCGCTGCGCGCGTCGGGTCTCGACTCGTAGTCCAGCCGCACGGCGTAAATGGCGTAACGCACCTCGGCCAAATACGTCATGCCCGCGTCTTGGGTGTAACGGTACGTGATGGCGTTGCCGGAGGGGTCAATGGTGCGCTCGATCATCCACTCGTGGATGCGTGCGGGGTCAACTGGGTCGGCCACGCGCGAGTCGGCGGATTGGCCCAACTCGTGTATCACGCCGTTGCGGTCCTCAATCTTCCAGCCCAAATTGTGGCCCTGCCCAATGCGGGTATAGCGCGAGAAAGCGGTTTCGGCTAATGCGCGATAGCTGCCATCCACCATCGGCACAATCTCTGCGCCCGAATCGGTGAAGCGCTCTG
Source organism: Fimbriimonadaceae bacterium (assembly GCA_019638775.1). NCBI lineage: Bacteria > Bacillati > Armatimonadota > Fimbriimonadia > Fimbriimonadales > Fimbriimonadaceae > Fimbriimonadaceae bacterium. Next base: position 8,016 of record JAHBTD010000023.1, read on the forward strand.
GGGAGACCTCGTTGGGTACGCCAAGGTCCAGGCGTCGGGCGATTGCGCGCACGCCCAATCGCCATCCAAACCCAAACGGACTGTGGCCTTGCCCGTGCGCATATTCCATCGCCAGGCGTGGGGTGTGCCCGGCCACACCGTCGGGCAGGGGCAGCTTGTAGGAATACACGCCTTGCCCGGTGCTTAGATTGATGGTGAACGCCTCGCCCAGCCCTGGTACATTGCCTGTGCCTGCGGGTGGCGAGGTGATGGCTTGTTTGGCTCCAGTTGACATGGTCATTTCCAGTTCTTAGCGGTAGTCAAACCCGTACTCAAAGAACGCCAGCACATCGCTGATGCCGCTGAGGTCGAGGGTGCCGCCTTGCACCAGGGTCGGGTTGTCGTCGACGGTGATGCGGATCGTCCATTCGTCCAGCAGGGTTTGATTGCGCAGCGCGTTCAGCGGTTGCGGTGCAACGTCAGTAATCAAGCCTTGCGCATCGGTCTTCAACACTAACTCCGTGCCGTGGATTTTGGATTTGAGCCGCAGGGTGAGGCCGCTGATGGCCGCAGGCTTGCCTGATACCTTGAGCGTGGTTTGGTTGCGATTGAAGTTGGTCTGGTTGCGCGGGAACATAGCGGCATCGAAAACCACCTCTGCGTCGCCCTTGTTCTTCAGGTAGAACAACTCATCGGGGAAGGACAGGCGCATGGAGAAGGCGCGCGAGGCTGTGTCTTTGATGGGTAACGCGGCTTTGACTGTTTGCTCCAGCGTGGGGCTGAAGAAGCCGTCGTAATATAGCACCAGTTGCACATCCAGAATTTCACTGTAGTCGAAGTCGTTGGCGTTCAGCGGTAACTCGATCTGCCACATGGTCTCGATGCCGTTGTTCTCGAACAGGCGCAGGTCGTTGGGGTTGAAGCGAAAGGCCAGCGCATCCTGGCGCAGGTCATACTGCGATAGCGCCATCACATCCGATGGATACAGCCGTGAGGTCACTGTGCCATCTTCTTTGCGGAATTTGGAGACGCCAATGTTGCGCAGCGTACCCGCAATGGACGTGGCACCAGTGATGCCGACAAATACCAACTCCACGTTGCGCAGTTTGGCGAGGTAGAAGCCGGGGTGTTCGCGGTCAAAATGCGCCAACTCGGTGACGAAGAAGCACCGCCCCTGCGTCTTGAGTTGCTGAAACGCCATCGCATACGAATCGCCCAGGCTGATCGTCTTCTTCACCGGAATCTTCTTGGTCTTGGTCGTCGTTATATGATCCAGCGTGAAGTAGTCGACGTCGCCCAACAGCATGTCGGCCCCCAGCAGGTCTTTGGCGCTGGTGCGGCTGTAGTCGTAGCGGATGACATGCAGGCTGCGCTCGGTCTCGGCGTTGTAGGCACGCTCCATCAGGAAAGCGACCTCTGTCGCCATATCCAAATAGCGTTGCTTGATGAGTTTGGCTTGCTGCGCCAACTCGTACCACAGGCTGGCGCTGAACTCGCGCATGTCTAAAAAGTCGCGGTTCTCCTCGGCAAAGCGTTGCTGCAACTGAGCGATTTTTACGCGCTGCTCGGCAATGGCTTTGCGCGCCTGGGCTTGCCCGATCTGCGCCTGGGCGATGCCTTTGTAGGCGTTGGCCGATGCTATATCGCGTTGCAACCTTGCAGCCTCCAGATCATGCGAGATGCGCGTGCGGCGATAGGCCAAATCTTGAATGACCAATGAACGACGCTTGCCCCGGGCGTTGTAGTAGTTGCCGTTCCAGGTTTGCTTCACTTCGTCGTCTTGGTCTACGGCGGCGGCACCCGCCCATGCTTCTGCCTCCGATAGCTCCAGCAACTCCCAGCGCACATTATTGAAAGCGGTTTGCGCGGCCACGGCGTTCTGACGCTGGGTCTCGGCGTAGTTCAGGCCAGCCTGCGCCACGTTGATGCCCGCTTGGGCCTCAGCCACGCCGCGCTGCTCCAGCACCACGGTTTGGCGGGCGACCTCGGCCTGTTGGTCCAACTGCTCACGGCGGAATTCCTCGTTCTCGGCCTGATTTTTGAATTGAATGTAGCGCTGCTCGATTTGCGAGGCCTGCTGCGCAAAGTAGCGCGCGGTGTTTTGCAAATACTCGAAGCTGAAGGGTGGGACGTAGTTGGGCGCAAAGCCAAAAAAGTTCAACCCCGCTGCGATCTGTTGCAGTTTGTTCAACGCTTCTAACACCAGAATCAGGATGGTCGGGTTATCGTTGAATGTGGCTGGGTCTGCCGCAGCCAAAAAGTTGGTGACGCGCGTCTTGATGGTGGAGAATTTGCCATCTTGATACAACGGGGAGTTAACTTTGAGCGTCTTGTTGGTGAGAACGATGTTTTCGTAGACGGTTTTTGCCGCCGCAAACCCAGCGATGTTGTCCTTGGCCCCGCGATACAGCATGTCGCCCTGCGTCAGATAACTCTGTGCCAGGCGCGTCCACAACTTGGGAAGTTCGTAGCGTTTGTTGATGAATGGGTAGGCCAACACCTGCTTGTATTGCGCCTCGGCCAGTTGTGGGGTGCCCATCCCGGCAAAGCAATCGCCAATAGACATGGGGATGACGTAGAAGTACATGTGCGGTAAATAGGCCACCCACTGCGTATGCGTCGCGATAAACCCGGTGATGAGTTGCAGATCAACCGTGTTGGTGAGTACGCTGAGAAAATTCTTGACGTTGGCGGTCGCATTGGCATCCAACACAATATTGGCCGACTCGGCAGCGCCTCGAACCAAATACGATTTCTGCGGCACAGCTGTGGACACATACGTCAATGCCATCAGCGTGGGTGCATCGGCGGTGGATAGAAGCGCAGTTGGTTGAAGCACGGTCGGGCTAATAGGGCGATCAACCTGGATGCCCAATCCGCGCTTGAGGATGGGCGAGTTACCGCCGCTCAGCTTGTCAGTCAGCGTCTTGGTGGGGCGGATGAAGACCGGGTTGAGGTTGTTGCTATTGCGCAGGGCGCGGGCTTGCTTGGCAAACTCATCGGCCTGTGGCTTTTGCCCGGCGCGGGTGAAGATGCCGGCGGCGGTGTCCAACGCCTGCACCTGAGCGTCCACTTGCTTGGATTCTGCAAATAGTCTAGCGCTTGATTGGCTAAATTCCATCGCCTGGCCTTTGTTGCCTGCCTTCTCAAACAGCACGGCCAGGTCGTGGCTCAGCGACGCGCGCATCACCAGATCGTTGGCAGGCGTTTGCTGCAAGGCGGTTTGGTACTGCTTGACCGCCAGTGTCCACTCTTTGTCCTCGGCGGCGTCTAGCGCAGCCTTTACCCGATCGCCTACCACATTGTGGAATGAGGTAATCTGCAAACCACTCTCTAAGGCAGATTTGAGTTTCTCGATCACGGCGGGCGGCAGCGTCGTCTGCTCACTCACAATCGTGGGTGGAAAGTCATACCGTGTCAGTGGCGTCTTCTTCAGAATGTCGGCGGCTTTGGCGGAGAACGTGTCGATTAAGGCGATATCGCGCGGGAAGTCGAGGATATCGATGAAGATCGGGTTGATCGGCATCCTGGGATGTGCCGTGACCAAGATCAAACTCATCAACTCTTTGAACTTGTCCAGCGCCAGCGCATATTCCTCGTGCTGCAAATGCACCTGGCCTTCGTTGAACAGGCTTTGCACGCGCCGTTCAAATTGCGTCTCCGGGCTGTCGGCCTGGTAATCCACATTGGCTGGTGGCCGACGAACACCGATATACGAGTAACGATTCTCTGCAAAATAGTGCGGTTCCATCGCAAACCCCCTTTGATGCAAGAAGCTGAAATAGGTAACCAAACGTTATCGAATTGTTTGGTCAACCACGATTGACCAGCCGAATGAACGTTGGCCGCACCTAAATCTGGCAGGAGTCGTCCACGCGTTAGACTCTCTCTTGCGTGATTCTGCATTGGTCTCGTGCATGCGACGTGCCAATATCGGACAGAAGCATCGAATGGCAGCCTTAATCTCTATACTTTCAGCGTGATACGTTTTACAGAGTACGAAAACACCTGTTACGCATAGCTCCTGACCACAGACGGGTGTATCCAAAGAGATTCATGAGGTGAACCCAATTTGATTCACGAGAGGTGGTCCAATACGTTCGCGGCCTGGCTGCGCCAATGACCAGAGATCGTGGCCCTACTACCCTCATCCCGGCACACGTCCCCGTAGTCCCTCGGGACCTGAGGTATTTCGCCTGGAGTTAAAACGCAAGTTCACATTTTAGGTTGATCGTTCCGACGGATGGTTTGTCAGACTTAGGGAAGGTCCGATGAATTCACGTTTGTGCTCAGAAATCTGTTCTGGAGTCGGTCATCGAGGCGAATCAGGATCGGAAGGAGAACATCCGGGAACGGCCTCTGGGATTCGTCCGCCGTCGGGCGGCCCACCGGTGCAGGTCCTTTCCCCACTGGCGACACCACCGTCAACAGGCGCCGCCTTGCGACGTAGAAATTCGCCCAATCGCAGGCGACCCAGATCCAGTACGTATTCTTTGCCAGCCCGCCGGCGCGCACCTTGGCCCACTCAAAGATCCGCTTGGTCACCAAAAGCATATGTTCGACTTTCGTGCGGACCTTCGATTGTGTGCGATTGCGGGCGCTCTCCGCCTCGCTCACGAACCGATGGCGATGGGTGTTGACTAAGGAAGGTCTGATTATTTCGAAATCTCAGACAGCGACGAGATAAGTCCCCTGCGTTTTGGACACCGGCTGATCAATTAGCAGGGCCAAAGAGCGTACGCTGACAGGCAGCTGCGTTTCGCCGACTAATATCGCGTGATGGCGTATTCCGCGCCTTCCTCCAGCCGATCAATCGCGTGAAAATACTTTTGGGTGGTGCGGATGTCCTTGTGATCCAGCATGGCTTGGACTTTGAACGGTGATTCGGTTCGAGCGGCTTCCGTCGCGGCCGTATGACGGAGACTATGTGGCGTCACCCGTCGTTGCCGCCGGCGGCGACTTTCGGGCGGTAACGCTTCGCCAGGTCGCGCGGCATCCCGCAGCCCGCAGCGGGTCATGGCTTCCGTAATTCGAAGCTGGATGGCGCGAGTCGTAAGTCGCAACCGCTCATTCGGCGCCGAGTTTGAACTCTCCGCTCCACCCGGTTTCGACCGTGCCTGCTGAAGATGCGCGGTGAGCTTGTCATGATGCCGGGCAAATAGCGGTTCTCGTGGCGACACCGGCCCGCGAGCCTCCAGATATCGTTGCAGCCGGTTGTAGACCTCAGGCATCAGATTCACAAAACTCTCCTTCGTCTTCTGCCCCTTTCCTTGAGTCCGCAAGATCCATTGTGCTCGGATGACGTTCTCGCGACTGACTCCTTTTGTACCATCCGTTCCCTGATGTATCTGGATCTCCAGGCATTCGAGGTCCCCGCAATCCGCCCGCTGGATCTGAATCGCGCGCAAGCCGGTCTTCGCCATGAGATAGGTCATGGCGGCATCGCGCCGTCCGATAAGGGAGTCATCGAAACTGCCGATCAATGTGGTGACTTGCGTGGGGCTGAGTGGGAGGCGCTGATAGGTCTTATTGTCGACACGCTCGTCCGGAATCTCCCGGCCGGGCTCCCAACTGAGCGGGTATCGGGCGTGAATCCATCGACAGAAGGCCCGGACCGCCGCGAGGTAGTTGTTGATCGACCGTGCCTGCAATCGTTCTTGCCCCTGATCACGACTCTCACACAACCAAAGCTTGTAGGCATGGAGCAGTGGGGGGCCAAGCGTCTCATCTGGCCGTTCTTGCCTCCACCAGCGATAGAAAGCCCAGAGGGTGGATTGGTAGATTCGGTGCGTACTCGCCGCTTTGTTTGCCTGACAAAAGAGCAGGTAATGGTAGAACGTGGCCTGAAGATGCACGCGATCGCCGCCTCGCCCAGGCCGGAGTATTCCCGGGTTCCTGATCCCCTCCCCAATCTCACGCGGTGGCATGGGCATTGGCGACCCACCATCAGGCATCGCATCGGACTCGTCCACGGTCTCGCTCTCATCTCGGTTCGGCATGGAGGTCGGCATAGTAGCCTATCCATACTACTTCGTCAAAGGTT
>JAHBTD010000024.1 GCA_019638775.1 Fimbriimonadaceae bacterium
TAAATCCCAGGCATGCGGAGGCGAACTGCCGGCAGGGGCCCTCGGAGGGAATTCAGACGCCGAGGATCGCAGGAGAATTACTTCTTGGCTGGCCGGACGAGCCTCAGCACTGTTTTCAGGATAAGGGAGAGGTCGAAGAGTAGAGAGGCTCGTCGGAGATACAGGTTCCCCAGTTCAATCTTGTCCGGCAAAATACGGGTCACATATTCGGCTTCGGGGTCTTCAACCTGAGCCAGCACATCCCCTTCATCTTGATACTTCAGTGACGCCAGGTCGGTCATGCCGGGCCGAATCGAGAGCAGCTGTTCATACTCGGATCGAAAGAGTTCGACGTAGTGCCGAACCTCCGGCCGAGGGCCCACCAGACTCATATCTCCGATCAGCACATTGAGGAGTTGCGGGAGCTCGTCAAGCTTCGTCGCACGCAACCATCGCCCGACGCGGGTGATGCGTGCATCATTACGACTGGTGATGCACAACCCCTCGTTCGCTCGATCGGCCGCCATGGTTCTGAATTTATAGATGAGGAACGGGGTGAATCCCCGACCGATCCGCTCCTGCCGGAACAACACCGGGCCGGAGGAGTCGAGTTTGACCAGCGCGGCGAGGATCAGAAAGAGCGGACTAAACAGCAACAGGCCGAGACTCGCGCCCGCGATATCGACCAACCGCTTGATCACCGCCGATACTGCGTAATCAGTGATCGAACGACATCGATGACATGCCGGATATCGGCCTCGCTCATACGCGAGTAAATCGGCAGAGAGATGCTGCGTTCGAAAGCTGCGCAGGCATGCGGGAAATCATCGCGATGGTATCCGTACCGCTCCCGGTAGTACGGATGCATGTGCAGGGGCATAAAATGTACGGACGTTCCGATCTGTTCCTTCTTCAAGGCTTCGATAAAATCGTCCCGGGTAATACGAAGACGTTCGGGATTCAATTGAATCACATACAAATGCCAGGCATGTTCATAGCCGGGACGGCACAGAGGTCGCTGAATCTCCGGCAGTTCGTTGAACGCATCGTGATAGGCCGCGGCGATTCGAGCGCGCGCCGTCCAGAACCGGCGAGATTTCCTGAGCTGTTCGATGCCGATCGACGCCGCGATATCGGTCAGGTTGTATTTGAATCCAGGCTCGCGAATCTCGTAATACCAGGATCCGGTCCCCGCGTAGCGGCTCCACGCATCCTTCGTAATCCCATGCAGACTCATGCTCCGCATGCGCTCGGCATAGTGGGCATGGTGGGTGGTGGCCATCCCGCCTTCCCCGGTCGTAATGGACTTGGTCGCGTAGAAAGAGAAGCAGGTGATGTCACCGATCGCGCCGACCATCCGTCCGTGATCTGCCGCCGGCAGCGCATGCGCGGCATCTTCGACCACCTTCAACTCGTACTCCGTCGCCAGTGACAACAGCCGATCCATCGAGCAGGGATGCCCGGCAAAATGAACGGGCATGATCACTTTGGTCCGCGAGGTAATTGCCTGCCTCACCGCGTCGGGATCGAGGTTCAAGGTGTCAGGTTCACTGTCCACCAGAACCGGTTTTGCCCTGAGATACGACACCACTTCAGCCGTGGCGGCAAACGTCATGGTCGGCAGAATGACTTCATCGCCTTCTTTGACTCCGACCGCTTCCAGGGCCAGGTGCAGCGCAGCCGTGCCGGAATTCGTGGCCACCGCATGAGTTGCGTGCACGGCTTGTGCAAACTCCTGCTCGAATTGCTTCGTCCGCTGCCCCGTCGTCAACCAGCCGGAGCGCAGCGTCTCAGTGACCGCGCGAATTTCCTCTTCGCCGATCTCCGGAAGATGAAACGGGACCGCGTGTTCACTCATAGCGCACTGACTTTCGAATGGTTCCGAGATAATGGGTGCATAGCCACGGCACTGCGCTCAAAAGCTGACAGGCAAACCAGGAAAGCGGTGCCAGCATCCGCGTGACCGGTGGGGCGAGAGTTATGCGGCTCAGCTCGATGGTACAGTCCCCAAACAGCCGGTGGATCTCGCGCGCCGTGACCCCGCGAACATCGGGATTGCGGGGATTATTCATGTGAAAGTCATACCACAGGATCAACCCATTCGGCCTCAGTACTCGCACCATTTCACGGGCAAGCCGTTGTTGTACGTCCCGGTTCAGAATGGACGTAAACACCGTGGACTGGATGATGAGGTCGAAGCTTTCATCGGAAAACTCGAGTGCGGCCGCGTTCCGACAATGGATGGTCACCCCCTCCGGACTCAGGCATCGGGCTTCCTCAACACGTTGTTCCAGAAGGTCCACGCCGGTGATGTGTCGTGGATCGGCACCCCAACGAATGAGATCTCGAATCCAGAACCCTGCGCCACACCCCACGTCAAGAATGCGAACGGCCTGAAGCGACGACCAACCGGCATGTTCCAGGACGGACAGGACACGGCGCTCCCGCTCCTGAAGCATGAACAGGTTGCCGCGATTGAAGAAGGAATACAGTCCGGCACACGAACCGGTCGTACGGCGCGCATAGGCGTCACGAATCCGAGCCGCTTCCCGTTCGAGATCCGCGGCATCGGTCGTACATTTCTTCCGTGAGAGTTCCACAGGCATCATCTGGACAGTGGGATCGCGTTCGTGGCGATGTCGGGCCGCTTCCGACGGATCACAAAATCGAATATCCCGCGCATATAGCCCATGCCGTAACTGACATGGAGGGTCGGAAACACCAGCATCAGCCAGCCGGCGCAACGAAGACCGCTCGACAATCCTACCGCAAACGAGACGGCAAAATCTGCCGACAGGTACAGGGCGACGAGCAGCATGAGCATGAATCTGGCGACGGGGGAAGCGATCGAGGCGACGGAGAGGCCGACGAGCAACCCCAGGCACACCATAGGAACCACTTGCCGTCCGGTGCCGATCCTGCCGAGCTTCAAGGCGACCAGCGGTTTGAAGTACCCGTACTGATAAAACATTCTCCAGAGCTGCGCGAGCGACGACCGGGGATAATAGTAGGAGACCACGTCCGGGACCAACAAAATCCGCCCCCCGCGAGCGATCAATCGGTGATTGAATTCATCGTCCTGATTTCTGATGAGTTGCTCATCGAACAACCCGATTCGTGCAAATACGGCTCTCCGGTAACAGCCTCCGAATACCGTATCGACCCATCGCGGCGTGGAGGTCCCGATCCGGAAATACGACGTGCCCACACCGAACGGGTGCGAAAGACCCCAGGCAATCGCGCGCGCCACGGGACTGTCATTCGCGGGCACGGTCATGCACACGCCGCCGACATTGTCCGCTCCGCTCTGCGTGAGCCAATCAACCAGTCTTGAAATGTAGGTCGCGGAATACTCCGCATGGGCCCCCATGATGAGGATGATATCCCCGCGCGATTCCGCAATTCCGACATTAAATGCACAGGGGGTGATCAACTGAGTATTGTCCACCAGCCTGATCAACGGATGTCGCGTGGCGTAACGAGAGACAATCGTTCGCGTCTCATCCTGGCTCATGCCGTCGATGACTAGGATCTCGAGGCGGTGCTTTGGATAGTCATTGTTGAGGATCGAGTCGAGACACGCGCCGATGAACCTCTCCTCATTGCGGCACGGAACCAGGACGGTCACGGCAGGTTGCGATGCATCATTCATCCGCGACTCTTTCACTCCGCAAGAAGAGGCGTCCGGCGGTCGGGATTCAGACGAAGCACACGGCAGAATGTTCCGTCGGTCGACGCCAGGAGCAGAATGACCGTGGGGAGCAAGAAGGCTTCGACGAGAAGCGCTTTGTACCCTTCCAATCCAGCCCTGATCAGCATGGGGATACTGGCCACGAACATCCAGGGCAGCACGCGTCCCCACAATATCCAAAAACGCGATCGGTGTGGGACGACAGGATGAGCATCGACAGAACATCTGGCCCACACCCACCCCCAAAGCAGCGCTCCGATCAGAATTCCAAGCACGCCGAAGTTGAGATACCACCCTGTCGCGTGGTGAATAGTAAAACCCTGCCCTTCAGCGGCCCCGATGCTATCGGCATAGTGCAGATAAATATCCGGCGGTCGGTTCGGCCATGCAAACCGTGGAATCACCGAGGCGAGCATGCTGAGCACACTCTCTCCATAGGTCAGCGGCACGTTGAGAGCCAGAGCCCCGTACAAGGAAAAATGAGCCGAGAAGGCTTCATTACTCGATGTGACAAACTGTGCGGCGTCCAGCCACCGGGCTGGCTCGAGATCCTGTAGGCCTCCCGCGACTGCCGCCAGCGGCAAGCCGCGCAACGTGTCGACGAGCCATAACCCGACTAAGCCGACCGCACCGGTGAGCGCCACCACGACCAATCGAGGTCGCCGCGCATTGGCGAGGTACAGGAGGCCGCCTCCGATGCCGACGAACAGCAATTCATTCTTGTTTCCCAAGATGAGCGCGAACCAGAAGAGGCCGGTCGCAACAGCCAGATATCCGGCCCGTACGACCCATCCGCCTGAGCCGACGAACAAACGAGCCTCGCTGCCGCTGCTGAAAATGCTCAACCCGATGGCGGTTGACAGCATCGCTCCGCGACTCAACAACTGATGGATGGTGAAATAGGGGGGGATCTCTCCCAATCCTCCTCGCGTCACCATGTAGGTGGACAGATTCATGTTGTTAGCCATTTCCAACGGCTCGCGGATGAGTGCGTAACTGCCAATCCCGCACAGCACCGCCAGACAAAGCAACACTTCATGGGACACATCGATCGGGGCCGACCCGGTTTCATCCGGGAGAGGCCCGGGCTTCAAAAACACGAGCAGCGCGATCTCGATCAGAATGATGAACGCCCCATAAAGCAGCAATGTCGTCAAGTAGTGCTCATCGAGTATGATCGGAAACAATTTCGCTTCCAAATAGTCGTACCGTTTCCCACTCTCGCCACCGAGCCGGTCTTGCACGACGGACCAGGCTCCGAACAAGGACCAGTAATAGATAAGGCCGATGCCGAGAGGGAATGAGAGATGGCGGGTTCTGCTCCAGACAAGCCAGGCGAGAAGCAGAATCACGGTTGTGACGCTCGTTAGAAGCAGGTAAAAATCCACGTTGCCTATCTCGCTCCCCCAGCAGTCGGGTCACTGAAAAAGCATACCCGGTCGCCTCACATATTTCAGCACATGTTGCGAACGGCTTCCCGATACACTGCCATGACACGTTCAGCGACATTCTCGGAAGAGACGTCTTGAATGACCTCGTACCCATTGGACCGCTCGGGCCGCTGCAACACGTCGGCCAAGGCCCTTCCGATCTCGACCGGATCTCGACCGACAATCCTCGACGGTCGAACGTTTGCCAGCCGCTCTTTGACATCGCCGACATCGACTGAGACGACTGGAAGATTACAGGCGATGGCCTCCTTCACCATGTTCGGAGACCCCTCCCTATCGCTGGTCATGAGAAGACAATCGGCTGCATTGAGATAGAACGGCATCCGTTCCTGCGTTTCAGAACCGTCCAGGACCTCAAATCGGATGTCACCGCACCATTGACGAGCCATCCGTATGGCAGCCTCGGCTAGGTCCAATCGCTTCCGTATCGCGTCGAATCCTGCATTAAATACGACAACCTTCTCCTCCGGACTCCAACCCATGCGTAGACGCGCAGCGACTTTCGCCATCGGCCTGAAGCGCTGCAGATCAACGCCGCTCGGAACAACGGCCACGAATCTTTTTCTCCACCATAAGCGATTTTTTAGTTGCGTGCTGACACACATCATTCGGCTCGCACGCAGTGCGGCACATTGCGACAACAATATCCCGACTCCAGAGCGAAGCGAAAACAGCCCGGGTCCACGATTGAGATCACTGCCTCGGTACGTGATCACCAACGGAAACCGCGATACAAGCGCGCACACCGCTGCCGTCACGGTTCCGTAGTGCGCATGAATGAGATCCGGACGAAACTGCGCCAACTCTCTCCGCAGCCGTGCGACCTCTCGAACGATTACGACAGGCGACGTCCGTGATTGCAGAAACACCGAGCGACACTCCACCCCGGCCTCGGATAGCGCCAGGATCTGATTCTTGGCGAAAATCATATTGGACGAATCTGCGGGGCCGGGAAGTACATGACACACACGAAGCGCCTGGCTGGAACGCCCTCGTTCCGGCGGGCACGCCATGGAGACGGCCGGGACAATACCGCTCATTTCGGACCCACCTCCTGCCGAGCTCCTCCGAACACCGATTTATAGACCGCCGACTTCCTCACGGCTTGAGCGAATACCTCATGTCCGACGCTGTTCCAATGATGATCGTCAGGATGCTCGAAACGCCGGCCGGACCTGGAATAGTCCTCCAGAAACTCCCGTTCCATATCCACGACCTCGAAGCCTTTCTCGACGGCCCGGTCCATCACATACGCGCGCATAAGCCCAAAATAACTGCGCGTGGCTGCGGCGCGACGAACAGGCTCATACAACTCAGGCCTGGGAGCATCGACGACAAGGAGAATGTTCGACGCAGGCAGCCCCGCCCGATCCGGCAGTTGGCTCAGAAAGGCATCGACTGCGGTTTTCGAATCGGCGATCCGCGCTGGTTCAGCATGCTCGAGGGTATTTCCCACGTACATGCTCGGTTTGAGGTCTGCACTGAACCAACTCTTCACCCGCGTCAGACTCCGATCCAGCAGGCCCGCGACCTCCAAATTTGCCACGACGTACATCGCCAAGGAAGAGGCCGCAACATAATCCCTCCACAGCGGGATGTCGCGGTCGAGCCGGATGAGCTGCATCTCGGCGGTCCCATTCTGCGAAAAATAGTGAAACCCCGGCACCTGCTTGTATCGCAGCAGGCTTTCATCAAAATCGTTCCCGACCACGGTCACCACGAGGCCCTCGGGTCGAAAGACGTCTTTGACATAGTTCGCATAGGCCAAGTATTGACTCAGCGCCGACCCGGATGCGCCAAAACTATACACAGACCCTCTCGCTCCGATGTCACGCCTCAAGAGCGCCGCCGCCGTGTGATCGGACGGAACCATGGCCGCTTCGATATAGCTGTCTCCGACGATCGCCAGCAACGGCGTGGCGTGTGTCGGATCGTAGTCCACCTCGGAAATGAACCCCAGATTGTTGGTTCGCACACGATTCGTAATGGAGAAGTTCCATCCTTTGGACCAGACGGCCGTGCGGTTCGGTGCATAGCGATAAATCGGGTTCGCATCGTTCACAGCCAGCGCACGGAACCCTTCGCTGACCGGCAGCAGTCTCAGGCCGATTTCCAGGAAGGTGCCGCAGGCCAACAGGGACAACACTACGGTCACCACCCTGACGGACAGTGACGCACGATGCGAGCCCGGAGTCATCTCGTTCGCAGCCTTTTCGTCTGTTCCGCTGAGACTGAATGCCAATGAACGCCACTCACAGATTCGGGCTCCACCGTTGCAGCCATCGCTCCAGGGCCCAGAGGCAATAGACCCGTTGATACAAGTTGTATCTGCTGATCCGAAGGTCGTCCCAACGTTGTTCGACAAAGCACCGGAGCAATCGCTCAAGGTAACCGGCAGATACAATATCTCTGACGCGTGCCGTCGGTGAACACAGTTGCTGATGGAGCTCGCGGCGCCCCTGGTCCCCCAGCCAGGCATCGAACGGAAAGCCGAACCCCGCTTTGGGCCTGCGGCAGATCGCCGGCGGCAAATAGCGTTCGGCAAGTTTCCGGAGGAGCCGCTTGTTCTCCCCGACCGAGTACTTCCAGCGCTCCGGGATCCGAGCCGAACAGGCCAACACCGATTCTCCCAGGAATGGAATGCGGACTTCCAGGCCATGGGCGCTGCTCATCATGTCGACCTTTCTCAAATAGTCGCCTGGCAAGGCCGTGCTCATCGTGGCATCGATGAAAGCCGCGCCACCAACCTCCCTTGAGCGGTCTCCGGCTCCCAAGAGTATCGGAACACAATCAGTGGTTTTCTGCCTTGCGGAAGGAGTCAGCATGTCCTGCAATTCTTCGGGGAACAGATAACAGGACAAGGCCAGAAGTCGCTCGTTGCCGGACGCCTCCGCAGCCCGTAACAATCTCTGAACTTGTCGGACCCGCTCGGAGGGCGAGACCCGCGAAACCGCGCGGGAGAAGCGGAGCATTGCCCGAAGAGCCCAGGCGGGCGCCCGGCCCAATGTCCTGGCGAAATCCGCGTAACCATAGCGGGGATACCCCCCGAACATCTCGTCGCCACCGTCCCCTCCTATCACCACTTTGACAAACGGTCTGACGGCTCGACACATCACGTAGGAGGGAACGGCGGATGAGTCCCCGAATGGTTGATCGAATTGCGAAAGCACCTCGTCGATCAGCGCAAGATGTCCCTGTCCGACCGGCACACGGATCTCATGATGATCTGTTCCCAAATGCCGGGCCACCATGGCCGCATAGGGGGATTCATCATAGGAGGTCTCACCGAACGCAACGGTGAACGATGGAACCTTTCGCCCAAGATCGTTGACGAGCATCGCGAGGAGAAGGGACGAATCGATGCCTCCGCTTAAAAACGCCCCGATCGGCACGTCTGCGACGAGCTGTTCACTCAAGCTTTCCAAAATGGCGCGGCGGCCGGCTTCAAGAGACACCGGTTCGTTCCAATCGGCCGGCTCCCGCTTCCACGTCCAGTATGTCCCACGCTCAATCCCCCGCCTCGTGACACGCAACCACGACCCGGGCTCGACTTCATGGATTTCCGAGAAGAACGTGCGTGGCGGAACGGTATAGCTGAGCAGGAGAAAATCGACGAGGGAGGCATAATTCAACGTAAGCGACCGGGCGCTCAGCTGGTGGAGCGCTTTGATCTCCGATGCAAAGCAGAATGCCCCGTCGAGCGTGGCATAGTACAAGGGCTTGATTCCGGTTCTGTCTCTCGCGAGAAACAGCTCGTTCTCCAGCCTGTCATACACCGCCAAGGCAAACATGCCATGGAACTTCGACAGGCAGGTGGCCCCCCAATAGCCGTACGCTTCGAGGAGCACTTCCGTATCGGACTGCGTGCGAAACCTTTTTCCGACCTGTTCAAGCTCCTCCCGCAGACTGTGGAAATTATACATTTCACCGTTATAGACCATGACGTAGCGCTCGTCGGCCGAACTCATGGGTTGCCGTCCTCCGGCCGGATCGATCACGGCCAGGCGCGCGTGTCCCAGCCCGACTGTTCCCGTTGAATCAACCCACGTTCCCGACCCATCCGGCCCCCGATGGTGCAGGGCGTGAGCCATTCGGCCGATCGTTTCCGAAAGGGCATGATCGACTGCCGGCCTGACAACACCACAGATTCCACACATAGCAACCTAACGGAGTTCTCCCGGCATGAGTGGATTAGCCTGGATCGTAGGCTGTTCCTGAAGCTGTGCCACGGCACGTCTCCTGAGCACGGCTCCGAGCACGACACTATTCAAGACATAGTAGGCACTAATCGCGGTCGCAACTCCAATCAGACCGGCAAGCCAGGCCCCAATCCCTTTCAAAATCAGTCCCACCGTGTAGGTCAACGCCTCGATCTTCGCGGGAGTCGTCATGTCGCCCTGGGCATAAAAGGCGTTCACCAATATGTGATTGATGCCGCCTACCAGCACGACGCCGGAACAACTCATCAGGATGATCCACATCCTTATCAGATCGCCGGCTTGCAAGATGCCGTCGCGGCTCAGCGGACTCAGCAGATCCAAGCGGTGCACGGCGAACGCCCCGAGAAAAAGCACAAGCACCACCCCTCCACTCAACCATCCCATCCACCACACCCGTTCGCGCCATAACGCATTGAACGAACGCCAGGATTTTTCGCTCGCCAGTCGAGCCAAGCGGGGAACGATCGGAGCGACCACGCCATGATTGAGCACTCGTCCTATCGCCGAATGTACCCGAAGCACCAGGTCCAAAACGGCAATGCTTCCAGGGGCGAGAAGCGAGGCAAAAAACCGGTCGACGACAAACCCTGTGCGGTGATACGCCGCACCGGCGACAAGCGGCCGCATCCGCCTCCACACATCCTTCGAGAGCAACGGAATATCGGCGAGAGACCCCTGCGCCATCCCGGCCAGTACCGGCAATTGCAGCAACACAGGACCGGTCACGATCGCGACTTGTACCCAGGCAGCCAGCCGAACTCCCCATCGATCCAGCCCGACCACAAGCAGCCCCCACCCGCCGCAGGTACAGATCAGAACCGTCAAGGCAGGCCAGACAAAACGACCCTTGGCTTGGGAAAGGCACATCAACATGATTCCACAACCGGCCCCTATTACGCCCACCGCCTGAATCTGAGCCAATTCCACCGTGAGGGCAGCAGTGGACGCAGCCAGTCCGGGCGCAAGAAACGGGACGACGATCGGTGCGACGAGAAATAACAGGAGAGCGACTATCGACGAGACCGCCGCGATGGCGCACAGCAGCGGCCACCCGACCCGGTCCCGATCGGCCGCCGGCTTCGACGAGAGGAACGGGATTAAGACGAATCCGAGCGGCTCCATGAGGAACGCGGTCGCAATCTGAGGCAACGTGCCTCCGGCATAGAGGGCATCGGCTTGGGCACCGACGCCCAGATGCGCAACGGTATACCATTGGATGCCGAAGGCGCTCACGATTTGCAGCACAATGACGGCGGACAGAGTTGGGCCGACGTGTAGACCGCTCTTGGCCGGTCCGTCGTCGCGATCATGAGCCGCGTGGGGAGCGACACCGAGTTGCCGCGGGCTTACCATTCTTCAGCCAGCCCATCCCGACCTTTGCGATAGCGCCGTCGGCAGACATGACATATGAGCGGTCCTCGGGCAGCCTTGAGTTGCTCGCCACACCGACACATCCAACCTGTACGGCGGGCAGGATTTCCAACGACCAGCGCATGCGCGTCGACGTCGCTCGTGACCACGGCACCGGCACCGACGAACGCATACCGGCCGACGGTCACTCCGCACACCACCGTGCAATTCGCGCCCAGACTCGCGCCATTCCTAATCAAGGTCGGCCTGAGCTCGTTCATGCGAGGCACTTCACTGCGCGGATTGAGGACATTCGTAAACACCACTGATGGTCCGCAAAAGACTGCGTCTTCCAGGGTCACCCCTTCATACACCGACACGTTATTCTGGATCTTGACCCCGTCCCCGATGGTCGTGTTCGGGCCGATCACAACATTCTGACCGATACGACAATTCTTCCCGATTTTCGCCCCACGCATGACATGCGACACATGCCAGATTTGCGTTCCCTCACCGATCTCAGCCCCCTCGTCGATAAACGCTGATTCATGAGCAATATAGGGAAGCCTGGGCGAACCGGTCTCAAGCGGGCGTCGTATCACCTGCCCGGTTTCGAGCGATTGCTGGCACAACTGGAGCACCTGCAATACGCGCAGGGCTTCACGCCCATCGGTTCTGGGCGTGCTCCGTGTCCTCACGCAATCGAGGAAATGGGCACATTCAGCCCGCAACGGTTCCTCGTGAGCCACGGGCACAACCTCAGCATCCATTTTCGTGGGCACAGGGAGTTGATCTTTCCATCCGATGGCGTGGGGATAGAGCAGCAGCTTCCGTTCAGGCTCCATATCGTCGAAGACGGCCATCTTTTGACTGCCTACCACGATTAACTTCTGTTCTTTGTACGGGTGCAGCCACGAAACAAAGACATGGGCCTTTACACCACTGGGAAAGGACAGCAGGCTGACGGTGACATCGGCAATCCGTTGCTGCAAGTAGTTGCCGCCCTGAGCATTGACCGTCTCCGGCATCTCATTGAGGAGCCCAAGAATCACCGACAGATCGTGAGGCGCAAACGACCATAGGATATTTTCTTCTCTTCGCACCCGCCCCAGGTTCAATCTATTGGAGTAGATATATTGGATGCGCCCCAGTTCCCCTCGGGCGATCAGCTGCTTCAGCGTGAGCACCGCGGGGTGATACCAGAGCAGGTGCCCCACCATCAGCACCCGCCCCTGAGCCGCCGCGAGCGCGACCAATTCTCGGCCGCCTTCAAGGGTGAGGCAGAGGGGTTTCTCGACGAATACATCCTTCCCCGCCAGAAGCGCTTCCCTGACCAATCGGCCGTGGGTTTCAGCGGGAGTTGCGATTGCCACCGCATCGATTGTGCGGTCGCCGAGCACATCGGATGGTGACGCTGTTGTGACACATTCCGGATAGCGCTGCGTGAAATAGGGAAGCACCGTCTCGTCGGTATCGCAAATAGTTCCGAGTGCCTGAAGTTCGGCGAAATTCCGGATCAGGTTCTTGCCCCAGTAGCCCGCTCCGATCACTGCAATTCGGCTCATGACCCTATTCCCTCTGCCGGCCCGGTCTTGCACACGCCTGTACTCACGCGAATCCTGCCTGGCGGCATTCAATGAGAACCTTCCCGGAAGAGCTCCCGAACATTGACGTTTTACACCGCTCCCACTTATGATCCGCTCCCATTGTGCTTCAGCCCACACCCCTCACATGGCGCGCGCTTCCACTGATCGTCGTTTGGACGCTCCTGGCGCTATTTGACACACTCCCGGCCTCGGGGGACAGCGCAGGGGATTCCGCCTCCGCCCCGCATGCGCTGGACCTGCATGTCGAAACCACAACCTTCCTCCTGAACCTTGAAAAACAAGGGCTCGAGGACAACACGTTCACGAATGGTCTGGGCCGGGATACGACCCTGATGGGCAATCTGCTGAACGTGTATGTGCGGAAACGCCTGCTATCCTCCGTCGACTTGGACCTTGGAGTGTTCGCCAATATGCCGTACGGCCATGACACGGAGGTGTCGCAAGTCCGGCCGATTATCCGCCTTCAATATCGCCCCACTGAGGAAATCACGGCGCTGCTCGGCACCCTTGCGGTCCCGCACCGGGACTTTCACGACGCGGTCTTCGACAATGCCAACCGGTTTGTGCGACCGATCGAACAGGGTGCGCAAGTGACGGTGAACTCAGAGTATTACCGACAAGACCTGTTTATCAACTGGGAGCAGGCCTTCCGCGGCTCCGCCACTAATCGGTACGATGTGGGGTATGCGGGACAACTTCGAGCCGGCCTCTTCCGCTTCAATGGGCAGGCGCACTGGGTCCATCACGGCCAAGCCCTTCTCAAACTCGATCGTTCCTTCACTACCGGCAACAATCTGGTAACCGCCTTCGGCCCCGAACTGGTTTTCGAACCGGCACGGTACTTTAGTTCCCTCCGATGGTGGCATGAACTTGGCCTCCGCTTGACGTATCTCAACAGCTTCAATCAAGCGGCTCGTGCCGTCCCTTATGACCAGGGACGCGGCTACGATGTTCAAGCCTGGCTGGATATCGCAGGCTGGCGGCCGCGCATAGGATTCTGGCGCGGCGTGAACTTCCTTGGCCAACAGGGCGATCCTGAATTCGTTGCAGGGAATTTCATGGAAGTGGGGCTCTCCAAAGTGTATGCGCTGGGGGAGAATGCCTCCATCGAGTTCGGGGTGCAAGCAAGGCGCCTGCGCAATGCGGTCAATGAATTCATCCCACAAGGGACCAAATGGGTGAACCAGCAATATCTCGTCTTCAACTGGAACTGGGATACCGCAAATGGTCGGTTCATGAGAGACTTGTTCCCCGCGCAGGACAACCCGGCAGCCACAGAGCCCCCAGATTCCGCGCCTCGATTCACGGCCAAACTCGACACCCTGACCTATG